>JBBRLW010000243.1:0-4206 GCA_038231115.1 Bacteroidia bacterium | reverse complement strand
CTGGGAGAAGGTCGTAGAAAAAGCCCGTGAGGTACGTCCAAAAATGATTGTATGCGGTGCATCTGCCTATAGCCGTGACTGGGACTACAAGCGCCTCCGTGAAGCTGCCGATGAAGTTGGCGCCATTCTACTCGCTGATATCTCTCATCCGGCAGGAATTATCGCCAAAAAGCGCCTGAATGATCCGCTTCCGCATTGCCATGTAGTTACGACTACAACGCATAAAACGCTTCGTGGCCCACGCGGAGGACTTATTATGATGGGACAGGATTTTCAGAACACCCTCGGAGATAAAAATCTCAAAGGCGAGCTTAAAATGATGTCTGCCGTATTAGACGGCGCCGTTTTCCCGGGAACCCAGGGCGGACCGCTCGAGCATATCATCGCAGCCAAAGCCATTGCCTTTGGAGAGGCTTTGACAGACGAGTTCGGAGTCTATATCGATCAGGTATTGCGCAATGCAAAAGCATTGGCTGAGGCCTTCAATGCCAAAGGATACCAGCTGATAACAGGCGGCACAGATAATCACCTGATGCTGATTGACCTCCGCAATAAAGGAATCTCCGGCAAGCTGGCTGAAAATACTTTAGGCAAGGCTGATATTACCATCAATAAGAATATGGTGCCCTTTGACGACAAATCTCCGTTCGTAACCTCCGGTATCCGCATCGGATCTCCGGCGATTACCTCAAGAGGCATGAAGGAGCATGACATGGCTGAAATCGTTGAGCTGATTGATGCCGCACTCATGAATCACGATAATGATTCTATGCTTGCATCGGTAGCCGATAAAGTCCATTCCCTTGCCGGAAAGTATCCCCTGTATATGGGCACGCAGGAAGTAACTATATAGCTGTTCCTTATATAATATCCACATAAAAAAAGCGGAGATTCCCTGAGGGTGTCTCCGCTTTTTTTATTTTTTATATGCTGATCATCAGATATTTGCTCACAAAAGGGCAAAAAAAAGGAGTGATTGCTCACTCCTTTTTTTCAATTTGAAAGATTTTGAATCAGTCATAATATCCAAACGATATTACTTCTTCATCATTTCTTTTTTCTCAGTCTTCTCGACTTTCATTTCCATTTTACCATTTTCCATTTTCATGGAAGAGTCTTTAGACATCTCCATAGAGCTATCTGCCATCATTGGAGCAGGAGTCATCTCTGTAGTTGTCATTGTTGACATTGTAGTAGAATCTCCATTCATTGTAGAAGTTTCTTCTGTTTTCTTCTCGTTGTTGCAAGAATAAAGGGTAACGGAACCTGCAAGAACCACTAAAGCAAGAAGTTTTTTCATGTTACTGAATAAGTTTAAAGTATAAATAATATTGATAATCTTATTAAATTGATTCGCTTTCAGCCGCTTAGATGGAAACGAATCGGCCACGAAATTACGACATTTCTTTAAATGTCAAAATAATTTCTACTTTTTTCTGAAAAATATCTGAATTGGCACACCCTGAAACCCAAAATTCTCGCGAATCTTGTTTTCCAGGAACCTTTTATAAGGCTCTTTGAAGTACTGCTCCAGATTGCAAAAGAATGCAAAGGTAGGGGTTGAGACCGGTAATTGGGTTATGTATTTGATCTTTATATACTTCCCTTTCATGGATGGCGGTGGAAATGCCTGGATGATAGGTAGCAGAACCTCATTCAGCTTGGAAGTAGATACCCGTTTCTGGCGGTTTTCATACACATCAAGTGCTATCTCCAGAGCTTTGAATATCCGGGTCTTCTCTACCGCCGAAATGAATACGATAGGCACATCGGTGAAGGGTGCAATCTTGTCATGGATTGCTTTTTCATACTCCAGATGCGTCTTGGAGTCTTTATCTGTAATCAGATCCCATTTATTGACCAGAATGATGATTCCCTTGTTTCGGGTTTCAGCAAGCTGGAAGATGTTAACATCCTGAGCCTGCATGCCTTCAGTCGCATCAATAACCAGCAGACATACATCGCACTCTTCCAGAGAACGTATGGCACGCATCACGGAATAGAACTCAATATCTTCTGTAACCTTACCCTTTTTCCGGACTCCGGCCGTATCAATCAGTAGAAACTCCTTTCCGAACTTATTATATCGTGTATGGATGCTATCGCGGGTAGTTCCGGGGATATTGGATACGATATTGCGTTCCTCGCCCAAAAGCGTATTCGTAAAAGTGGATTTCCCAACATTCGGCCTTCCAAGGATGGCCAGCTTCGGAATCCGTATTACCTCCGGCTCCACGATTTCCGGATCAAGCAGTTCTATAACCCGATCCAGCAGCTCTCCAGTACCGGATCCGTTAATGGAGGAGATCGTGAATATTTCGTCAAATCCGAACTGATAAAACTCATGGGAGTCCCCGATACGTTCCCAGTTATCTACTTTATTGGCAACCACAAGGACAGGCTTCCCTGCTTTACGCAGAACCTTCACAAAAGCCTGATCTTCCTCGGTAATGCCTACAACAACATCCACCAAGAAAATAAGGACATCCGCCTCATCAATAGCTACTTCAACCTGCTTGCGGATGGCGGTCTCAAAAAAATCATTGGAGTGTACTACGTATCCGCCTGTATCAATAATGACGAATTCACGCCCGTTCCACTCCGAAACTCCGTAATGCCGGTCCCGGGTAACGCCCGAGGTATCATCCACAATAGCTTTCCGCTCGCCGATGAGGCGGTTAAACAGCGTGGATTTTCCGACATTGGGCCGGCCAACAATGGCTACTATCTTTCCCATAAAAAAACCGCAAAGATACGTTTTTGTCCCGAACTATATTTCTGTAGCAGTAAATCATTGATCTGTGTTGCTTTATACTCCTTTTGTTCAGTTTGCTTTACAGCGTTAAATTTATTTACACCATTAGCACACCTTTTCACTGATTTTTTCGTCTTATAGATAGGAACGTATAACTATGCGCAATTTTGTGTAGTTTAATGTTCCTGCGCGCCAACGCCTTTTGCTCATCTAAAATACATTGCCATGACTAAAGAAATTTATTTGATCCGCCACGGAGAAACAGATTACAATCTTTTCAAAAAGGTTCAGGGGAGTGGTGTGGATACAGATTTGAACTCCACCGGACGTAGCCAGGCGATGGCTTTTTTTGACTGCTACAAGCATATCCAGTTTGACCGTGTGTATGCCTCTGAACTCAGGCGCTCTCAGCAGACGCTCGAGCCTTTCCGCAAAATGGGCGTAGAAATGGAGATTACCTCCGGACTTAATGAGATCTGCTGGGGATTACATGAGGGGAAAGTCACCTCATCTCTTGATAATACCTACTATGGCTGGTTAATGAACGAGTGGCGCACTGGAAACACGAATATCCAGATAAGAGGCGGAGAATCACCTGACGAAGTCGCCGAGCGCCAGCGTCCTTTCATTGAATTGATCAGAAAGCGCCAGGACGAAAAGCGTATTCTGGTATGTCTCCATGGACGTGCCCTCAGAATCCTCTTGTGCCAGATGCTTGGATATAGCCTGCAGGATATGGATCGCTTCTCGCATCATAATCTCTGCCTGTATATCCTGAAGCTCAATGCTTCCGGCCGGTTTGAATTAACGTCTGAAAATGATGGGAGGCATCTCGATTCTATCTGTGACCAGATGCGCGCCTGAGCTTATTTGCTGAGTCCTGCTTTCTCTTCTATTTCCTTCTTCTGCATGGCATACATCGCTGATTTGGCCATGTCTCCTCTGGCGCGGTAGTAATCTGCCAGCTCCTTGTAGGCGACTAAATAATACCGGTTCATCCGGATAAGCTCAAGCCAGTACTTCTCGGCAATTTCAGGATGCCCCGTATTGCGGTAGTAAATCCCCAGATTATTTACCGGATCGGTATTGTACGGCTGTAATCTGTGCTCCCGCTTGAAGTATGCTGCTCCCTCTTCCTTTTTGCCTCTGGCGTAGAGCATGGCTCCGTAATTATTGTTCCCTTTCGGAACAGTGGAGTCTATCTGTAGCGCATGGCCATAATCCTGGAATGCCTCTTCCGTACGGCCTTCCTGTTCCTTCAGCTTGCCCAGATTCACATAAGCTGCAGCCATAAACCTCGGACTTGTATTTTCAGTAGGATCCGTCCAGAAGCTCCATCGATTGGCGAAGCTTGATTCGTGTCCCAGGCTGATGAGTGCAAACACGGCAGCGAGTCCGAAGCAGGCGTATGCGGCACGGGAGGAGCTTAGACTCACTTCCTTAAACAGCCG
>JBBRLW010000242.1:0-4210 GCA_038231115.1 Bacteroidia bacterium | reverse complement strand
TAATAAAAAAGCCCGTGATGTAAATCACGGGCTTTTTTATTATTGATATCTCTGCCCGATCCCTACTTAAACGCGAAGGTCATCCCCAGGCTGATGCCAATGTTCCAGAGATATGCTGCCCCGCTGTTCGGATTCAGACCAGAGGTATAGCTCGTCAGCTGACGTTCATAATAGGGACTCACCTGTATCCTGACTGTATTGTCCAAAGGGACAATCAGATCAGCCTGTAGCAGCAGCGCCGGATAATAGGTCGCTATTTGCCGGTCGCTCAGGTCCTGAGCGGAAAGTTTTTCTTCACTATTATCAATCTCCGCTCCGTTGATGGAGGGCGTGATGGTAGAGATGGTCTGTAGAAATCCGTTCGTAATTCCGCCGCCGAGCCATAGCTGGGAAGTTGTATCGTTTCTTCCCGTCATGCGGAAATGCAGGGTCAGGGGTACGGTGATAAAGTTGTATGAGGTACGTGCCGTGTAGTCTCCAGTTAGCCTGTGAAGGATGGTATCTTCCAGATGCAGCTTCTCATTGTATCCTTTGGCGCCGTAGGTTCCCCCGATTTCAAACCGAATCCCGGGCGAAAAATAGTACTGAAACCGAATCCCTGCCTCGAAACGGAAGGCGGCAATCTCATTCTGGTGTATGGAGCTGCTTGCACTGCGATAGGAATACGACGGCATCAGCGCGAAACCGATGGCATACTTCTTTTCGGATAGCGCATACACCCGCGATGTATCTCTTCGTACGGAGTCTATTGTAGCGATGCTTCCATCCGGATTTACCTGCCCGCTTATTTTACCTGATCCTCCCAGAATCAGCAGAATGAGGAGCGCTTGATATAAACGATTATGCTTCATTGGCCTGCAAATTAGCTATAAACGGTCTATTTAGTGGATAAATTGCGTTGTGGAAATTCTTCTGTAGGTGATGCGTATTGGCTACTCCCCGGCTTCTTTGAGCTTTTTGATATTCTTGAATAGCTCTTCCTGAAATTCCCATCTGCCTTTTTTGAAAATGAAGTAGTTATAGTCACCATCTGGAACATAAGTCCAGGGCTTGCCCTCCATTTTTGGGTCGGAAGGCGCGAGGTGATCAAATGTAATGAGATGCTGCTCCGGAATATAATTCAGTAGCATGGTGGATGATCCGGCGAAAGTAAATACGATGCGGGACTTGATTTTGCCCTCCATAGAAAATATAGGTGCCCCTAATGAGATGGCGCCTGATTTATCGAAGCTCAATACCTCTATGACTTTCTTGTCGCTCGCCATATTGTCCCCATTCCATCCCAATAGGGTATAGTACTTCTGATTTTTAATCTTTTCGACGGCTACGGAGTAGTATAAGGCTCCGAACCAATGTTTAGAGTCCAATATAGCGGTCTCAAGCGTACTGTCGTCTAATTTGGAGGATCTGTCGGCTAATGGCAAAAGCCGGAGAGAGTCCCTGGTATTCATCTGAACGGCACCCACATAGTAATAGGTGCCATCTTCAAATTTGATGAGCCAGTTCAGGAGCCGGAACGCTTTATCCTCCGGAATGATCTGCTTCATAAACTTTAGTGAATCAAAGCTATACTGAAACGATCCGGGTACGCGTAATGCTTTGTGCAGAGCCGGAACAAATCTCCTGTAGGCAGCAGCGCGCACTTTCGGACTTTCTCCGTCCACCATAGAGTCTCCGGTGCGCTGAAGCTGAAGCTCATACTGATGGAGCAGCGCACGATTCTCGGGCGTCAGGATAGAAAAATCCTGAGCCGTTCCTGCCAGTACAGCTTTACAGCTCAGCAATAGGACAAGACTTATAATGCTCCGGATATACTTCATACTATAACAAAACTACGATAATACTATGCCAGAGCTAAATCCATTTTATCGGATAGGCTTTCTCATTAATTTCGTACAACTTTTTCAGGCGCCTGATTGTATTTCAAACAAAGACACTGCTCTGACATCTTATGGATTTAGATACTCAAAATACTCCAGTCCCCGAACCTCTTTATCAGCTGGTTAACGATGAAGCTCCGGAGCCATCCCTGCTCAGCCCATCGGATTCCAGTCCGGCAGAGGATGCAACTACCGAAATTAGCCTCCCCCGATCCGGACAAAAGCGCCTGGTGATTATAGGCGGCGGTTTCGGTGGACTGAACATCGTCAAGAAATTACGCGGGCATAAGGATTATCAGGTGGTTATGATCGATAAGAATAACTACCATACTTTCCAGCCCCTGATGTATCAGATTGCTACCTCCGGACTGGAAGTAGCTTCTATTGTATATCCGCTGAGGAAGTTCCTGGGCAAGGATGCAGACTTCTTTTTCCGTATGGCTGAGGTGAAAAAGATTCGCCCCGAGGAGCACATACTCGAAACCAGTATCGGAAATCTGCATTATGACTATCTGGTGATTGCTTCCGGGATGACCAATAATTTCTTCGGGATGGAGGATGTGAAGCAGAATGCCCTTCCGCTAAAGTCTATATCGGAAAGCATCACCATGCGTAATACCATGCTGCTCAATATGGAGAAAGTCATTCAGGCAAGCCATGAGGAAGAGCGGGAAAGTCTGCTAACGTATGTCATTTGTGGTGGTGGCCCGACGGGGGTGGAGCTGGCCGGAGCTATTTCCGAGCTGCGGGCGAAGGTTCTCCCAGGGGATTATCCAGAGATAGACTTCACGCGTATGCGTATCATGCTGATTGACCCGGGAACGCGGCTGCTATCCGCAATGTCCGAGCAATCCGGAAAAGCAGCGGAAAAATATCTGCGAGGCTTCGGGGTAGAGCTGATTATTGGCAAGGGCCTGAAATCCTTTGATGGGAAAACAGCTACGCTGTCCGATGGCAGTACGCTGCTTACATCCAACCTGATTTGGGCAGCGGGTGTAACGGGATCACTTCCCGAGGGAATAGACAAGTCTATGCTTGGGAAAGGGAATCGGCTTAAAGTCAATAATTACTGCCAAGTAGAAGGTTTGGAAAACGTCTTTGCCATAGGGGACATTGCTTCTCTGCCTACGGAAAAATATCCCAACGGACTTCCCGGGCTTGCTCCTGTGGCCATCCAGGAGGGGCAATTTCTGGGGAAACATTTCCGCCGGCTGGCCGAGAAGGACAAGCTGGAACCCTTCTCCTATTTTGACAAAGGATCTCTGGCGACCATCGGGCGTAATAAGGCCGTAGCTGACCTACCGGGAAACATTCATTTCCATGGCTTTTTTGCGTGGATCATTTGGGTGGTCGTGCATATTTTCTACCTCATCGGATTTCGGAACAAGTTTCTTGTGATATTCGACTGGTTTCGGAATTATCTTACCCTCGACCGCCAGAACCGGATTATTGTCCGGCCTGGAAAATAAGACTCTGTCAATATTCCTGTTATTTTCTGCCGCAGGGAGATTTCATAACTTCGCTGTATGATTCTGTACAACGTTACCATCAATGTAGAAGATGAAATCCATGATGACTGGCTCGACTGGATGCAGCATGTCCATTTTGCCGATGTCATGGCGACGGGATGTTTTCAGTCCTATAAATTTTTCAAATTACTGACCCGTCAGGCGGATGAAAGCGGGACGACTTATTGTGCACAATACTTCGCCGATACCCATCATGACTATGAGCGTTACCGCGATACTTACGCACCAGCCCTTCAGGAAAAAACGGCTTCGCGCTATGGCGGGAAATTCTATGCTTTTCGGACATTGCTGGAGGAGCTGATATAATGGATTATCCTGAGGCACAGATATATTACCGGATTCCGGGGACAGAGTCCCTGCAGTATTTTAAGGGCGCCGAACTGTTGGATGGCTTCGCTCTGGCTTTATCGGATGTAGAGTCCGGATTTATTGTGCAGCCTTTCGACCGGAATCTGCGGGAATCGGCTTTGTGGTTCAAAGGCGAAGCCAGAACGACTGTGTATGAGGATATCAGCATCCCTGCCTCCCCTATATTACCCGATGGCTTCAACGCAGTTGCGCAGGCACAATATGAGGAAATGGTGCGCTATGCCCTCAGACTCATCGGAGAAGATGATGAGCTAAAGAAAATAGTTATTTCCCGTGCGGCGAGGAGTGCTTTGCCTGCAGGATTTGATCCTGTAAACGTCTTCAGGAAGCTTTGTGAAGCCTATCCCTCCGCCTTTGTATATCTTTTGCATCATCCATTGTTTGGAAGCTGGCTTGGGGCGAGTCCCGAAACGCTGCTCCATCTGGAGGGGC
>JBBRLW010000241.1:0-4215 GCA_038231115.1 Bacteroidia bacterium | reverse complement strand
TCAATATCATTCTTCTTTGATATTACCGTCACCATAGGATATTCCATCCCTCCTGCGCTTTCCAACAGGCTTCCGGTTACTGCCGTAACCTGTCCATAAGGATAGGGGGCTACACTTTCGCTATAATAGCGGACTGCGGTGGCTACATCTTCTATAGACCGATACCAGGTAGAAGCAAATGCAGGATTATAAAGAGTCATCAGCTCTACCGGACGCTCTCTACCGGTTATTTTAATGGATTTTAATGCCACCAGATATCTCTTGTCTGCGAACCAGGCAAAGTCATGCACGCTATCCTGGGTATATCTCAGCGTCTTCATTTGTTTTGATGAAGATGGAAACTCCGTCTCTACAATCGGAAAATCTGATTTGTCTATAAATTTCTTTGTACTGTCAGCGATCCTTTTAAGCCGTTTATACTCTGACGGAGTCTGAAGCATACCCGTAGCACCGACCGTATAATTTTCCGGAAGCGTAATGCTAACATCATAGGAAGCAAACTCTGCATAAAACTCTCCCTGATCCAGATACGGGAACGTATGCCATCCCTGAGCATCATAGACAGCCGGCTTCGGATACCATTGTGTGCCCTGATATGCCTGACCATCATGTCCGCCCCGTGAAAATATCTTCGGAAACTTCAGACGGAATGGTGTGCTAATTTTTATAGTTTGTCCGGGCTTCAATTCCTCTGGCAGAATGATCCTGACAATCTCGTGCGATGCATTCACATATTCCCATTTTGCAGCAGCTCCGTTTATCTGAAAATTCAGGGAATCCGTTCCTCCGAGCCTTTTTTTCTTTGCTCTTAAAAACTCTGTGGAATTCTGATCTATTTTCTGCCGTGCATAAGGAGTATGCTTGTTCCGGAAAGCATTCATCCATACATGGAAGTAAATCTCCTTCAAAGCATCGGGAGACTGATTGGTATATTGAATACTCTCTTCCGCTCTCAGAACATGATTGACATCATCCAGAGAACAATTGATCTGATAGGCCAGCTTTTGCTGGAAATAGGCCTTTTTGGCTATTGATTGGGCATTCAGCAGAGAAATACCTAGCATCAAAGCCGTAAGCAGAAGCCCCGGCTTGTGTAGTTTTAAATTCATTAACGCGTAATTACTTCCTAATAAAACAAATAACTTACTCCTAGTTTCAAATACCATCCGGAAATATCAGGTCCTGTCACAACACTGTTGGAATATGGGTCTGAGCCATTGATATAGCTGGTTCCGCTTGATAAAAAAATCAGCTTTTTATACAGGTCAGATTCCAGAGCAAATTTTTCTGATAGCTTATGCTTAAATCCGATGTGCACTCCTGCTTCGCCAATAAACCTCTGATAGGAATTAGTTTCACTGGCAATAGTCCTGTGTAATGTGAAGAAACTATCAACTCCTTTCACTGAGTCAAGAGTCACACTATTATTTTTAAGATAGCTTGTGGTTCGCTTTACGGATTCAAATCCTGCCCTTACATAAGGCCCGATGTAAAACCTCGTTTTATTCTTTGCAGTTTTAAACCTTCCGAAAAATCCATCCAGCTGATATCCCAGCAATATAGAGGTACTATTGAAATTGGAACTGCTCAAATTTATATCCAGCTTCAATATTTCAAACTGATGGCGGCTTCCGTACAGCGGCTGAACTAATAAGGCAATCGTAGGACGTGTAACAAAAAAGTTATTTTTCGGATTGAAAGTATTCGTACCCAGATCCGTACCCTCTGGCTCATTAACGACAAAGTTTAGCAGATTCCCTCTAACTCCAAATATGGTCAGCATAATCGGACGTGTCGCTGGATTCACTATTGGTACGGCAGCGCCTGACTTGGACTCCTGCTTCTCCTGTCCCTGCGTTTGCAAGCTGAAGAGAAACAGAATCATTCCCATCGTATATTTTAGTCTTATCATTTATTATTAACTGATATTAAGGTTCCTATAATTTCAAATTTGTCAAAAACATGTGCCGTATGGGGAGCATCTTTTAGCTCGTCAGTCAGGTCCTGGCCTGCCCAGTGTTCATAATGCTGCCCTTTTCTCCAAAGCTTGCTTCTGGTAAGGTCATAGATATTGCCCTGCCAGGCTACCCAGATTTCCTCCCTGTCCTGCCCGTTTCTCAGCGCAAGCTGTGAACGCGTATATTGATTGATCAGGCTCATATTTCGGTAAATCCGCTCAAAATTAGTTTGATCTATGCCATTACCGGTATCAATTCTCTATCATTTTAGAATTAATGCCCCGAAGGCCAGAAAAGGCGCTTAATTTTGTTAGACATTATGTACCCATACCGGATTCTATCCGTTTTTATTGCTTTCCTGCTCCTGACCGGAAGCGTTTTTTCAGCTCATGCTTCTTCACCCGATGAGGGAATGTGGCTTCCCTTATATCTTAAAGAATATAATGAGAAGACGATGAAGGGCCTCGGACTCAGAATTGATGCCGATGATATCTATTCTACCAAGCACAAAAGCCTCAAAGATGCTATAGTTCGTATTGGAGATGGCACCTGCACCGGAGAAATTGTTTCGGCAAACGGACTCGTATTTACCAATCACCATTGCGGATTTGAATCGGTGGCTACGCTTAGCTCTAAAGAAAATGATCTTCTTAAAAATGGATTTTGGGCTAAATCTACCGGTGAGGAAATTCCTTTAACAGGGCTCAAATTTTCCATTCTCCGCGAAATGCGTGATATCACGTCTGAAATCAATGGAAAGCTCAACGAAGTAAAGAATGTTGAGATTCGCCAGATTAGAAAGGATATTCTGTTCGATTCTGTTGTAGAATCTGTTTCTGCTATTACAGGATTATTGCCTGTAGTCAAGGAATTTTTCGAAGGCAATAAATTTTATCTCCTTATTTATGAGGAATTTAACGATATCCGATTGGTAGGCGTACCGCCTTCTGCTATCGGAAAATTCGGCGGTGATACAGATAACTGGATGTGGCCCAGGCACACGGGAGATTTTTGCATTTTCCGTATTTACTCCTCTCCTGATAATAAATCGGCAGTATATAACGTGCGAAACGTTCCGTATAAGCCTGAATATCATTTGTCTATATCCAAGGCTGGATACAAGCCTGAGGATTTCACTTTCGTAATGGGATATCCCGGACTCACCCAGCGCTACCTCACCAATGCCGACTATAATCTGTTTGAAAAATATACTTACCCTTCCATAATTGATGCGCTCGGGCTTGAGCTAAGGCTTATTGATGAGAATTCCAAAGTCGATCAGGAAAAGGCGATCCGACTTGCTCCGCATCGCGCTGCTATTGAAAACGAAATGAAGTATTTCCAGGGACAGCTGGTCAGGCTCAAAATTGGGAAAGTAAAATCGGTCTCTGCTAAAAAGGAAGCTGATTTTATCCAGTACATAGAAGCAGATCAGAACCGGAAAGCGCTTTACCAGAACGTAATTCCTGATATTCAAAAGGCAAATGATGAACTTGCCAAAGAGGCTTCTTCCGTTACCTATTTTGAGTATGGTGTTTTCCCTTCTCGATTAGCAAGCCATATACTGCAATTTTTCCCTGCACTTAACATTCCATACAATCCTTCTAAAGAAAGCAGGGACTCCGCGACTGCAGTTATAAAAGAATCATCTACGGTATATCTGGATGAATCTACCCAAAAAATTGATGAGGAAATGTTCAGGCAACAGCTTCTCGCGGCCTACCGTCACCTTCCTGAAGATTTCAAAGGAGACTTTCGCGACAACGTCATACATCTTCCTCACGGATCAAAAGATTTTGAGCGTAGTATTTCCCTTGCGCTCGATAAGATGTTCAGTAAATCTTTCCTGATGACGCAGGCCGAGATGAACATTGCCATGGCTCAGCCTACATTCCGGAAGCTTGCCAAGGACCCTTTGCTCGGACTAATCACTGACCTGATTTCCTTCTACAAGGGGAAGTTCAGCATTACAGAACATGCCAAGGAAGAGCTAAGCACGGCCCGTAAAAAATATCTCGAAGCAGTTATTAGTATGAAAGGATACAAAAATCTCTATCCCGACGCGAATTCGACGCTCAGATTGTCCTACGGAAAGGTACGTCCTTACACTCCACGTGATGGAATGACTTTCACCTATTACACTACCTATAAGGGTTTATTAGAAAAGCAGGATAATTCTACTTCTGATTTTAGCCTGCCTCCCCGAATGATCGAATTGCTGCAGAAAAAAAACTTCGGAACTTATGCTAAAAATGAT
>JBBRLW010000240.1:0-4265 GCA_038231115.1 Bacteroidia bacterium | reverse complement strand
GTCCAGTTAGAAGACTGCCAGTCAATCTGTGAAGCATAAGGATTACCTACCAGGTTCCATCCGTCATGTGTAGCACCGGAAGTCGTCGTAGTGTAAGTCACTGGAAGCGAGATAGACTGCTGCGTCAAAGGACCGGTTACGTCAACGGTCAAAGGCTTGCCTTTCACTTCAACATCCCATCCTTTACCCTGTCCAAGCGCTGTATTGATCGAAGCCGGAGCTTTGTATCCTGAATCGGTAATACCAGCCACTGACTCATCATAATAGTAGATGCTCGCTTTACCCGTAGATGATTTAGGCGTACCTGCGATACCAATGATCTTAAAGTTATCTGACCAGTCAAGTACTTTAGCATTCGTAGTAGGGGAAGCCATGTAAGTGAATCCATCCGTTCCACCTTCGTATCTCAGAACTCTTACGTCACCGGAGATAGATGCAGAAGCACCAATCGGAGCTACGCGAGCTGTCAGGGTAGCCGTAGAGTTTAGCACCAGCCTTCCGTTTGTGGTCAGCGTACCGGTAGTAGCTGTTACTACATCATTGATAAGCGTTTTAGGGTTAGAAAGAGATACTCCTGAAGAATTATTTATAGTAAGGGTGCGAAGAGAGATCGGCAGACCTGCTCCGGTTACCTGAGCGGAAGATCCGTTGTAGGTATAGTTGGCTCCGTTGGAATAAACTCTGGCGTCCGTCTGAATGTTACCCAGCGCACCACCACGAACGATCCCGTCGGTAGATCCAATGCTCAGGTTAGCGTTGTTACGTGCTTCAAATGAAGAACGGAAGTTAGAGTTGGCAGGAGTCAGTATATAAGGACCTGTTACTAATGTTCCTCCTGATTTAACGATGACCTGACCGAGGATGGTTGAGTTACCCGTAAGAGTAACCGTAGATCCAGACTCGACTCTGATGTCTTTGTATGTTCCACCGGCAACGGAAACCGTAGCAGGAACGATGTTATTGGTAGATGATGAAATCGTTACGCTGGTAACGTTTTCAACCGGAGAGAATGCGATACCGGTTGCTTTGGTATCAGAACCTGTTTTCACAAGCATTTTCCCATCGCTGAAGAAGTTCAGCGGAGTAGTGCCCGTCTGATTTGGCAGGTCATAATCAGGCTTGCCATCGGAAGCCAGGGTATTAGGATGTACTTTAGTATCCGTGTACTTATATACAAAGGAGTTAACTCCGGTGTAGTCACTGAAGTTTGTATTATCCAACAGTGCATAAAGATCAACATCTCCTGACTGATTGATTTTTCCAATGACGTGACGTGGCGCCTGACCAATGTTACCTGAGTAGATGATACCACCAAAGATTCTTCCACGGAATCTCCAGGTTGTTCCATCATAAGAGTATTTGTAAACGGCACCTTTGTTAGCATCGTTAGAGCCATCATCACCGATATAAAGAAGATCAGGACCGGCAACGGCTGTGTCAACATCAAGAAACTGCCAGTTATACGGGCTGATCAGCGCGACGTTTGTCAGGCCAGTCGTAGTAGTAGTAGTTATAGTGTAATTCTGAGGATTCAAGAGTCCAGGAAGCAGGGTAGAAGTAATGCCTGTGCCTGTAGGGATTCCTGTTCCAACTTTATAGATACCAACGCCTTGTGATCCAGTTCCAGCTGACTCCATATACAACTGATTGTCATAAATCTGCACGGAACGTGTATTGGTTTGTGTAGAGGATACCTGTGTAGTAGTACCCGGAGTAGTAGAAGTAGAAAGCGTTCCGGTACGGATACCCGCCGTGGAAGCTGTTGATGAAGTTCCGGCAAGGAAGAATCTGCTGTTATCAAACAGAACCGCAGCGCGGATGCTGTTTGCAGAATAGGTTCCTGTAGAAGATCCGCTAAGTCTGGTTTGTGTGTTGATATTACCTGCCCGGTCAATAACTCCGACCACACGGTTTACAGCAGCGTTAGAGTTTACTGACTGGAAACCGACGTTGGCATCGTATCCAGCGATAGAAAGGGATTTACCGTCAGCTGATACACTCAGCAAACCATCTGATGATGCAGTACCTGATAGCGTCAGGGCTGTATTTCCTGCGGAAGTATTCACAACCTGAGGGAAAACGATTGACTGAAGCTCCTCTCCGTTGAGAGTATATTCTGAAAGATATACCGGGCTTGCAGATGGATCCAGTGTAGAGATACCATCTCCTTTACGCACAATTACGATCGATCCCGCAGTAAAGTCACCCACTGCTTTGGTGTTTCCTTCCCCGTAGTTGGCTGTATTGTACTGCTCGTTTCCGGCAGTACAGTTATACTCATAAACACGGACAAAGTATTTTGTTCCGGAAGTAAGTCCGGTTACAGTTACCGCATTGCTGTTTCCTGCGTAAACTACTTTACCTCCACCAATGGATGATGAAGTCATAGAAGTAAAATCGGTATTCGCTGTGTAGGTATTATTGTTAGCCGGGTTTGAGCTTGGAGCTGATGCTTCTTTTACTACTACAATTCTATTCTCTCCGTTACCATTGGTAAAGTTGATTTTGAATGAAGTACGGGTATTATCTGTGAAGATTACTTTGGAAGCATTGACGCTTGGTCCAACACATGAAGTCAAAGTACGCTTCTGGAAACTGTATGCTGATCCGTAAGTGATGTTTCCGGTAGAGCAATCGGCAGAATACTCAAATGAACGGAAGTAATATGATGTATTGGCAGTAAGTCCGGTAACATTTACTGTATTTCCGGTTCCAGCATAGATTACTTTTTCACCTGTTGAAAGCGTACATGCAGCACATGCAGTAACATCAGGATTAGCTGCGTATGTGGTTCCACTGGAAGGTGTAGTAGTTCCGGCTGATCCGGCTTTAACTACAATCAGGCGGCGTGCGCCATTACCTTTGGTCAGGCTGATTGTCATTTTAGTATTCTGTATCATAGGATACAGCGCGTTGCTGGCGGTAGTGGTCGGCGTTGATCCGCACTGATCCGCAGAAATCGTGATCATATCGAAACGAAGTGTCCCTGTGGTAGCGTAGGTAGATCCGGAGGAAGTCGCAGCATAAGCTGTTCCGGGCGTACCGCCACCAAGCGTATAGCCTGAAAATGCAGTCACCAGACGGAAAGAAACCTTACTATTCAGGTTCAATGCCGTGATTGAGGAAAGATCCACATAGTTATTATTATTAAACTGCTGTGCAGAAAAGGTATAAACCGCTGCATCCACCCATGTAGGGGTTGTAGCTGTATTATCAAGTGTGTATTGCAGCACGATGGTGTTTGCGGCCGTGTTTGCAGTTCTGACGTCAAAGCTGACGGCAATGTTTTTATACGATCCCAGCTTCGCTGTGAACTGTACCCCTGCTGTTTTGCTTCCGGTGGTAGCCGCCGGATAGGCTGTGGTTTGCAATCCCTGATTCTGAACCGTTGTAGGGTCAGAGCTTCCTTTGGAGATGGCATAGGTTGAAGTAACGCTTCCAATTAAGGTAAGCGAGCTAAGGCTGCTACCAACGGTAGCTAAAGATGTTCCAGCACCGGCTGCGGTCTGGAAATCATACTGCGCAACGGTAGTCTGTGCAAACGCCTGGCCTCCGAAGAGGAGCGATGCAGCAACTACAGCAGCAGATAGCCCGGCTTTCACCCGGCTAAGGAGCTGATTTTGTTTGATGTTCATCATAAAATTATACATTTTCGTTCTAAGCGAGTCCATGCATCTCTGCCGCAGTAATCCGAACCCTTTAGAGTCCGGACATGCCAGTCCGATTTGCTCCCCAAAATTCAGCCCTGTACATGAAGACAGGGTGAAGGGCATGTTATCAAAATGTTACGACTGTATTGCCGCAATGTTACGCAAGCTGAAGCCTAATGCTTCCGGTGCTCGAAGCTGAAGGCGCGGCTGATGTTGAAGCCTAATCTCAGATCGCCTTTGTATGGATTGCCGATGGTCTGGGTGACTGTCTGCGACTCTATGATTCCGAAGCTATTGGTCACAAATACCTGGAAAACGTGTCCGCCGGTTTCAATGTCAATTCCGAGGGAAACAGAATTGCGGTAAGGACTGGGAGCGGCCTGCCAGAGGGGATTCAGGCGCGCACCATACTCCGCTGTGATCGCCGCCGAGCGGCTGAATTTATAGCGTCCCATGAAAAGCACCGCATACTGATCGTTATAATCAGTAGTAAGCGGGACGAGATTATAATGTATAAGCGTTGGGGAAATCTGTGCGGATATTTTGCGGGAGAACTTGCGGGCAAACATCGCCTGGAAGACGTAATTATAGCGGGAATAGGACTTCGGATAGCGG
>JBBRLW010000239.1:0-4267 GCA_038231115.1 Bacteroidia bacterium | reverse complement strand
TCTTCGGCAATAATATTATCGGAGTCCTTGACATGAAGAATATCATAGGATTCTTCCGAGCGGATATCTATGGATTTGGGATCTGCAAATTTTACTTCCAGACCATATTCTTCTCCGGAAACGGATATAATCAGATCCACAGGTAGCTCCGCCTGCCTCCAGGTTGGGAATCCGCCTTTTAAATATCCTTCAATGGGACGGTTAAGCAAACCTGCGGGCAATTGATACTCATCAATCAGTACACCCATAGGAAGCAATAGCAGGATACCTTTATACTCAGGAAGGATAAGGTTCAAAAATCGGATCTCATCCGCTGAGCCTGAAAAGGGAAGGCTGCCGGAAATAATTCCTTCTTCTATGTCGAGCATACTCCGCACGTCCAGAACCAGATGTTCTTTAGTGCGGAGGTTTTCAAACTGGGCTAAATTAAGCGCTTTAAGCGTATTCATATTTTTGGTTTAGGTGTTGTAATTCGTGCTTCTTTGAGATAAAATGGATCGTAGGATGCAATATTCTCGAATTCGGCATTTATAAATTTCCGATAGGCCAGCGCGGATTGCGCTGCTGCATCGGTTGTGATATCGTCTAAAAATGACGCGTTGGGATATGTACCCAGCATTTCCCTGGCTTTTTCCATTCCGCTTCCGAAGAAACATATCTGTTGCTTAGTCAGATATTCCTCATAAAAATGCGCATCCAGGATTTTCGCTTCGGTAGCGCTGATGATCTTTCCTGATCCGTTGATGAGCTTGCTATAGACTTCCATGCGTCGTGCATCAAGCATCGGGCACAATATCTCTTCTGTGGGAATACTGATTTTGCCCATCGCCGTTTTTGCCAGAGCATCCAGTGTTTCAATAGCAATTAATGGAATATCCAGTGCATAACAGATTCCTTTAGCGGTAGCCGTACCGATTCGGAGTCCGGTATAGCTGCCGGGTCCGGCGCTGATGCTCAGGGAGTGTAGCTCGGCATAGGATATATTGACTTCCCTGATTAAGCTGTCAATAAGCAGCGTCAGATGACTTGCGTGGAGATTATGTCCGGTTTCAGACAGGGATAGCAGTGTACTTCCATTGGCTGAGATGGCTACAGAACAAACATCCTCAGCTGTTTCTAAATGGAGAATATGGATGGGCGCAGGACTATATTCCATCAGCCTGCCCAGTTTTCGCGGTCAAGGCTCCGGAAATGGATGGCTTCTGCAAGATGTTCAATTTTGATATCCTCGGATCCCGCCAGATCAGCTACCGTGCGCGAAACTTTCAGGATCCGGTCGTATGCCCGTGCGGAAAGATTCAGCCGCTCCATTGCCGTTTTAAGCAATGCAATGCCTGACTCCGGAATTACACATATTTCTCTGAGCTGCTTGGAACCCATCTGCGAATTGGAATGGATGCCGGGATGATTCTCAAATCGTTTTTCCTGAATCTGACGGGCTTTAATGACCCGCTCGCGGATACCCGCACTTTTTTCCGCCGCACGCTTATTCGTCAGCTCGGTGAAATTAACCGGAACAACTTCCACATGGATATCAATCCGGTCTAACAAAGGGCCGGATATTTTGTTCAGATAACGCTGCACGACCCCGGGCGCGCATACGCATTCTTTTTCCGGATGATTATAATACCCGCAGGGGCAGGGATTCATACTCGAAATCAGCATAAAGGAAGAAGGATACTCCACCGACATTTTAGCACGCGAAATGGTTATACGGCGCTCTTCCAGCGGCTGACGTAGCACTTCAAGAACCTGACGCTTGAACTCCGGAAGTTCATCCAGGAACAATACGCCGTTGTGAGCCAGAGATATTTCTCCGGGCTGGGGGATACCTCCACCTCCTACCAGAGCAACATCACTAATCGTATGATGTGGTGCGCGGAAGGGTCGGTTTGATATTAGCGCAGCATTGGAGGGCATCCTTCCAGCTACGGAGTGAATTTTAGTCGTTTCCAATGCTTCCTGCAATGATAGCGGAGGCAGAATTGTAGGGAGCCTCTTGGCGAGCATTGTTTTTCCAGCCCCGGGAGGACCGATCAGGATAACGTTATGTCCACCCGCCGCGGCAATTTCCAGCGAGCGTTTGATATTTTCCTGTCCCTTGACATCGGAAAAATCTACATCGGAGTGCGCCAGATTATCAAAGAACTCCTCTCGGGTATTGACTACTGTCGGCTCCATTTTGGACGTTCCGTTGACTAATTCGATGGCATCCTTGAGATGGGAAATTCCATAGACCTCAAGATTATCTACAATGGCAGCTTCTCTGGCATTCTGGAGAGGCAGGATAAATCCTTTGAATCCTTCCTTGCGTGCCTGAATTGCAATAGGCAAAGCTCCTTTGATGGGCTGGATATTCCCATCAAGGGATAGCTCTCCCATAATGATATATTTGTCGAGCAAATCCGCGTTGATCTGTGCGGATGCAGCCAACATTCCGATGGCTATGGGAAGATCGTAGGAAGATCCTTCCTTTCGGATATCTGCCGGAGCCATATTAATAATGGTCTTTTTCCGGGTAACGGAGTAATCATTTAGACGCAGAGCGCTTTCAATGCGGAAAGCTGCTTCCTTGATGGCACTATCTGGTAGCCCGACTACAAAAAGCCCGGATCCCATGAGAGTGTTGACCTCCATAGTGATCGTCTGAGCGTCAACGCCATAAACGGCACTACCGAAGGTTCTTACTAACATGATTTGGCAGGACATAGAGTCCTGATATGCAAAATTAGCGGTTTTAGTCCAATTGGAAAGCCTCAGTTCATTCCTTCAGTCCTCCGGCATCGAGTCCGCCTTCTCCGTTGGAATTCTGTTCCTGATAGTCGTTACAATCTAAAGATACCTCCAGCTCCTCATCAGGCTTTTTCCAGTCATCTTTTCCGAGATTGATGGACTTATCGGCATATACTTTTTGCATAAAGTATCCATAGATCGGCAGCGCAACAGATGCTCCCTGTCCATTCCACATATCATTGAAATGCACGGATCGGTCATCGCATCCTACCCAGACTCCTGCTGTGAGCTTGGGAACCATACCGATGAACCATCCATCTGACTGTTTCTGCGTTGTCCCTGTTTTTCCGGCCATAGGAGCGTCGAGGTGATACATAAATCGGAGCCTGTTGGCTGTTCCTCCTCTTCCGGTGACGCCCTTCAACATTTCCACCATGATGTAAGCGGAGCGTTCATCAATGCCCTCTTCAGTTTCCGGAACGAAGGTTTTGATGATATTTCCCTGCTTATCTTCAATTCTCGTGATTAGCGTAGGCTCTACATATACTCCCTTGTTGTTGAAGGTATTAAAGGCCGTTACCATTTCATATACAGATAAATCAGCTACACCGAGGCATAGGCTGGGAACTTCGGGGAGCTTGGTCTTGATTCCGAGCTTATAAGCGAGTTCTACAACCGGCTGAATCCCGACCTGCTTCATCACCCAGGCTGTAATGCAATTGGTAGAGTAGGCAAGTCCCTGTTTGAGGGTCTGCTTGCCGCCGTAATTATTATCGGAGTTTTTAGGCTGCCAGTTGTTGTACTTCTCAAACGTTACGGGAACGTTTGGAACTTCCTGGCAGGGAGCGTACCGCTCCTTGATGGCTGCTGCATATACAATCGGTTTGAAGGTTGATCCGACCTGACGCTTTGCTTTGGGATCGACGTGATCATATTTGAAAAATCGCAGATCCAGTCCGCCGACCCATGCCTTGACGTGTCCGGTGCCTGGCTCCATAGCTACGAATCCGGGCTGAAGGTATTTAATATAGTATTTGACACTATCCATGGGAGTCATAATATGTTCCTCTGTACCATTATAGGTGAATAGCTTAATCTTGTGAGGTGTATTGAAGCTCCGGAGAATGCGCTCATTTGATTCTCCTGCATTGTGCATGGAAATATATCTGTCGGAGCGTTTGATCGCATTATCAATAATCTCGGGATGCTCTGACCAGGGTTTCCGAGCTGCAAACTGCTTGTCGAGCAGCTTCTGCATATCGCCCAGGTGCCGGTGACAAGCTTCCTCGGCGTACTTCTGCATACGGGAATCCAGCGTAGTATAAATTTTCAGACCATCGGAGTATATGTCCATGTTCAGGCCTTTATCCCTGATAATTTTTGTTGCCAGCACACGGATATACTCCCGGAAATAGGTGGCCTCCCCATCTATATGGCTCTCGGCATGGAAGCTTCCCATATCGAGATTTTCTTTCCTGAGCACTTTGTATTGGTCTGGACGCAGTTTTCCGTATTTGACCATTTGGGATAGTAC
>JBBRLW010000238.1:0-4281 GCA_038231115.1 Bacteroidia bacterium | reverse complement strand
TCAGTCCGTGCGGTTGAAAAAGTACCGTCAGGAGCATCGTCTTTTTATGGTAGAAGGCGCGAAACTATTACAGGAGTTACTACTATCAAGTTTCACAATACGGAAAATATTTGCTCTTCCTGATTGGATCAAGCAAAATATTGCCGATTATCCGAATTTAACTGCGTTAACTGAATCTATAGACGAAATTGATCTTAAGAAAGTAAGTCAGCTGATAACTCCCAATCAGGGGCTTGCAATAGTCGAGATGCCTAAGGAGTATTCTCCCAAACTTGACGTAAATACTATACTCTTATCATCTATTAATGATCCGGGTAACCTGGGAACCATTCTCAGAATTTGTGACTGGTATGGCATAGATCAGATAATACTTTCTGAGGATTGCGTAGATGAGTACAATTACAAAACCATACAGGCAAGTATGGGAAGCATCTTGCGCGTAAACGTCTGCCGGGGAGACCTTAACAGATTCTTAATAGAGTCCTCATGTACAAGTTATGGTGCGAGTCTGGATGCCTCGGTCAGTGTATGGGAAACAAAAATCTCATCTCCATTTAACCTCGTTATCGGTAGTGAATCTCATGGAATATCTGAAGATATCATGGCGCATCTTCAGCAAAAGATTCGGATCCCAGGCTTCGGAATTGCGGAATCCCTCAATGCTGCGGTAGCAACCGGAATTATTCTGGATAACTTCATCCGTAAAATGCAATTAGAATTATAAAGTGCATTTGAGCAAATTGATATAGAACCTATCTTTGCAAAAAAAGAATATGAGTCCTGAAATAGATTTGATACTTTCCGAGGCTTCTGCCTCAATGGAGAAAGCCATGGAACATTTATCCAATGAGCTGGGGAAAATTCGCGCAGGCAAAGCCAGTCCACAGATGTTGGAAGGTGTTTATGTGGATTATTACGGTGCTGCAACGCCTCTGGGACAAGTTGCCAACGTTTCTTCTCCCGATGCGCGTACTCTCGTTATTCAGCCCTGGGAGAAAAGTATGCTCGGCGCTATAGAAAAAGGAATTACAAATGCTAATCTGGGTCTGAATCCACAGAACGATGGGAATATAGTCCGTCTGAATATCCCGCCATTGACAGAAGAGCGTAGAAAGCAGCTTGTGAAAATGTCCAAGGATGAGACAGAAAATGCCAAGGTATCCGTAAGAAACATCCGCAAGGAAGCGAATGAAAGTATCCGCAAACAGGTAAAAGATGGAACTCCTGAAGATGACGGAAAAGTTGCCGAAACAAAAGTCCAGGAATACACCGATAAATACGTTGCCCGTACAGATGAGATTCTCAAAATGAAAGAGAAGGAAATTCTTACGGTCTGATCAATTTACAAGCCCGATAGTCGGGCTTTTTTTATTCATATCAATACTTAGTGATGAGTAAACAAATCGAAGAAAAAGTACATGGGCTGGAAGAAACGGCTCGTAAAGTTCGGCGTGATATACTCAGAATGGTTCATGGCGTACAGTCAGGACATCCGGGTGGATCCTTAGGCTGTGCTGATTTCCTCACAGTTCTGTTTTTTGAGATGATGCACTTGGATCCTCAAAATTTCACCATGGATGGGATCAACGAAGATATTTTCATTCTGTCCAATGGACATATTTCACCCGTATTATATAGCGTTCTTGCGCGTAGGGGCTATTTTGAGGTGTCAGAGTTGGCAACCTTCAGGAAGCTGAACTCGCGTTTACAGGGACATCCGGCAACGGCTGAGCATTTGCCAGGCATCCGCATTGCAACCGGTTCCCTGGGACAGGGAATGTCAGTAGCAATTGGCACAGCACTCTCCAAAAAGCTTAATAAGGATAATTGCACCGTATTTTCCTTACACGGAGATGGCGAATTGCAGGAGGGTCAGAACTGGGAGGCACTAATGTCCGCAGCCCATCATAAAGTGGATAATCTTATCATTACTATTGATTATAATGGCAAACAGATTGACGGCAATACGGAAAAAGTAATGTCCCTGGGAAACCTCAATGCCAAGCTTGAGAGTTTCGGCTGGAAGGTTCTGGAAATGAATGGTAATAATATTCCCGAAATAATCGATACAATTAACGCCGCTAAATCCGAGTTAGGGAAAGGAGTTCCTGTTGCTATTATCATGCATACTCTGATGAGTTATGGAGTCAAATTCATGGAGGATGATCATAAATGGCATGGTGTAGCACCAAATGATCAGCAATTATCAGATGCCCTCGCATATCTGGGCAGTGCCGAGACTGACTTTTCCTACTGATTAATACGCATTGCTATTTGAAAAAGCGATTTGTCCATTTTAGTCTTCTGTTCCTACTTATATTGATGGGTACAAAGAGCTACGCTCAAAAGCCTAAGCTTACACGGATCCTGTTTATTTTAGATTGCTCTTTATCTATGAATGATGAGCTGGATGGGAAGCGGAAGATGGATGTAGCTAAGCATTTGCTCGTCACAATGGTAGATAGTCTGAAGAATATTCCGAACGTAGATCAGGCCATAAGGGCTTACGGACATCGTTCCCCAACGAGCAAGCAGGACTGTCGGGATACACGCCTCGAAGTAGGATTTGAGGTAGATAATACGGCAAAAATTATCAATGTCATTAAAAAGCTGCAGCCTAAAGGGACAACTCCGATAGCGTATTCACTCGGTCAGGCAGCCTATGATTTTCCTGACTCCAAGGCTCAGAATATTATCATTCTCATTACTGATGGGGGAGAGGAATGTAAAGGGGAGCCTTGCAAAGTATCTCAAGAGCTTCAGAATAAGAATGTTATCCTTAAACCCTTTATTATTGGAATTGGATTAACTCCTGAAATCATCAAAACGTATGATTGCGTAGGCAGATTTTACAATACCTCAACCGAACAGGATTTGAATGAAATTTTGCGCGTGGTCATAAGTCAGGCTTTAGACAATACTACGGCTCAGCTTAATTTGCTGAACGCGAAAAAGAGTCCGGCAGAAACGGATGTAGCTTTTCAGCTATCTAACTCCAAATCGCAGGAGACTAAATATCTGATGGAGCATTTTCTAATTGCTCCGCAAAAGCCTGACACTTTCAAAATCGATCCTACTCAAAAGTATGACCTGACGATTTATACGCTTCCACAGATTTCAAAAAAGGGACTTTCTGCAAATGCTTCACGTCATAACATTTTTACTCAGGATGCAATGCAGGGGACTATTTCCATTTCAATGAAAACCAGCGGGTTCAGCAGTCCTCCTCCTGCGGTAGTTCGATCTCACGGAATCGGAAATATTCTCAATATTCAGGACTTGAATACTACCGAGAAATATCTCAATGGTACATACGATACTGAAATTCTGACTTTGCCTCGGGTAATCAGTACCAGGCAGGAAGTAGATGAAAAGTCCCCTTTAAAAATGGATATTCCCTATTGGGGATATATGGAGCTAAATAGTCAAAAAGATTTTTCAGGTGCTGTGTTCATTGAAAAGGACAATCGGATCAACTGGGTAATCAATATTGACGGGCACTCGGGAAAGGAGACAATTAACCTTCAACCAGGCAGTTACACGTTCATATATCATCTGAACTCCAGTAACGAAACTACCGAGACTCTTCAGAAAAACATAAAAATTCAAAGCGGAAGTATATCTGCATTTTATATAAAATAGATTACATGACAGCAATCAGCTATACCGAGAAAAAAGCCACCAGAGATGGTTTCGGAGATGGACTATTAGAAGTCGGACGAGCAAATGACAAAGTGGTTGCCCTCTGCGCCGATCTCATTGACTCTCTCAAGATGGGTAAATTTGAGAAAGAATTTCCGGACAGGTTCTTTGAAATAGGCATTGCTGAGGCTAATATGATCGGTATTGCAGCAGGCCTGACTATTGGAGGACATATTCCCTACACAGGAACATTTGCAAATTTTTCGACAGGTCGTGTCTATGATCAGATCCGCCAGTCTGTTGCTTATTCTAATAAGAACGTCAAAATATGTGCTTCCCATGCCGGATTGACCTTGGGCGAGGATGGGGCTACACATCAGATTTTAGAGGATATCGGCCTAATGAAAATGCTTCCGGGAATGACCGTTATTAATCCCTGCGATTATAATCAGACGAAGGCAGCAACGATTGCCATTGCAAGTCATGTAGGGCCAGTTTACCTTCGATTCGGACGTCCTGCTGTGCCTAACTTTACTACCGATGAGCATGAGTTCATTATTGGCAAAGGCATTAAGATGATTGATGGAACGGACCTTACTATTATAGCAACCGGACACATGGTGTGGAAATCTATTGAAG
>JBBRLW010000237.1:0-4289 GCA_038231115.1 Bacteroidia bacterium | reverse complement strand
CGGTGCTATCCTTTGCCATGATGACGGGTTTGCCCTCCAGCAATTCACTCAGATGGCTGCTGATCTGTGACAGCGAAAACTCGGACTTTGCTTCTCCATCAGGACGTCCCAAATGGGACATCAGAATCACGGAGCCGCCATCGTTGAGGACTTTATTGATCGTCGGGATGGTCGCCTTCATGCGGGTATCATCGGTAATATGATGCTCCTTATCTAAAGGGACGTTAAAATCAACGCGGATGAGCGCCTTTTTTCCGGAAAAATTGTACTGATCGAATTTTGACTCTGCCATCTAATTATGCTTGAAATACTGCGACGAAATTACGACCTCTACTTGTTTTGGATGGGGAAATATGCGCTTAATTTGCACCAATTCTATTTGTCCC
The DNA here is from genome assembly GCA_038231115.1 of Bacteroidia bacterium. Taxonomy (GTDB): domain Bacteria; phylum Bacteroidota; class Bacteroidia; order CAILMK01; family CAILMK01; genus JBBRLW01. The sequence continues at coordinate 3,903 of JBBRLW010000237.1, read as the reverse complement.
CAGAGCCATGCAGCTATCCATCAACCGCGAAGAACAATATACCTCGATTGCCATTCTGAGCGCACATATCCAGGAACAGACCTGCAACGATTTGCAGTCCGCGGTAACCGCCGAGCTAAGCTCCGGCCTGCGTAATATCATCCTTGGATGCAATACCGTCCGTGAGGCTGATCCCTGTTTCCGGGAGACACTGAGCTTTATCCTGAGTGCGATTGGCAAAGAGGAGGGTTCACTGGTCGCTTATGAGGTTCAGGCAGATACGCTGAAAGCCATCTTTGATGCCGAAGGCGTCGTCATTACACGCGTCTATGATGAGGCGGCAGATTATATCTTCATGGAAGAGCTAAGCCGCGAGCTGGGCAGTATGGATGAGGAGGAGGATCAGGCTGGGATTTCTCCTGATGACGATGATGTTCCCAATTCCTGACCTAAACTACCTGATAAAGGCCTTCCGTGCGTTCCCCTGCGCATTTATGATTTCAAGGAAATACATCCCTTTGGGCAGCGCCTGTACATCCACACGGAGATTATTCCCCTGATATATCTGGCTCAGAATGAGCCTGCCGCTCATATCTCTAATGATATAATTTCCACTGCCGGCGACCTGTCTTAGCTGGATATTCAGTACATCGGATACCGGATTCGGGTACAGGCTGAGCTGCGGCAGGTCCTGATTGATCTGCGCTGCAATACCGGTCGTTGTAGATACGGTATAGCTGAGCCGGAAGGCGTCCGGATAAGCGTAGGTACTGCTTCCGGACTCGAGAATAAGTCCTACTTTCTCGGAATGGGTGCCGAGGGTATCTCCGGTATTGCCCTGAAGGATAATCAGTCCGCTTTCTCCGGCTGTAATGGAGTCGGGCAGGGATTTCGTCCGGAAGTTTCCGCTGGTATTGAGCTGCGTAATCCGGAGGGTGGATGTACCTCTGTTGACAATCGGGATACTATATTTCACGGAGTCATGGACGAGGAAAGTCCCCAGATCCAGCAAAGACGTATCGGCTAAGAAATCATAGATCGCCGGACGGTTTCCGGTGCTGCAAATGGAATAGATACGGGAAACAAACTCCGGATGATCTATAAAGGGATTATAATTCTTCTGGTATTTGGTGACTCTTTTGGCGCGGGTCTGCTCCGTTGGGAGGACGGCGAAGCTCTGATGCCATTTGCGCAGAATCGGCTCCTGAGGGGCAACAAATCCTGTAAAATCCTGATAGATTACTGCCATATAGAATAGGGAGCGGGCGGCTCTTCCTTTATGACGGTCGCGCGGCTCAAAGAGTCCCGACTGAAACTTGCTGCCTCCGCTGTCCCACGTTGCTTTGGTCACGATGCCAAAGGGATTATCGCTGCGCTGGGTATTGGCTCGCTCATCAACGGAGTACATGTGCCATAAATCGGATACCATAGGGTCCTTGCTGGAGAACTTGCTCTGCGGAAACGTATGCTCGCAGTTGAAATTTTCCGTAACTGCCGTCGCACGGCTGTTGATTTTGGCACGCCTTCCTGTATAGGCACATTCGATGTATCCTGTTCCGGTGGAATCCTGATCTACATCGCCGTACATATAATCACGTGCTTTGGTATATCCGAGGACGGTATGCGGCGCGAATCGCTTTTTCAGCGCGGCTTTCAGCTTCTCATCATACAGATTTTCCGTGAAGTCATAGAGGGTATCTCCGATATGTCCCTGTCCACGGAGATCTACCGTGAATACGCCATATTTGGATCCGAGGTCTATGTACAGCTCGGCATTCTCGGATACATTCTGGATCGGCGTATAATCAACTACGATATCATAATAGGAGGCAGCAGCCGCAAGGCTGAGCTGGGTATCCTTTACCTGAAATGCCAGGGAGCTTGAGAAGATATGCGTAATAGCCGCACGAACATCGGACATCAAGCCGGAGTGGGTAATCCGCAATGTTTTGGTATAGCCCGTACCGACGGTACTGCTCCCGAAATCCAGCTTTGTAGCACTCAGGCTGATGCTGTCATGGTAGCTGATGGTACTGGCGGCTTTGGCTCCGGAAATAGCTCCGGCAAATACAAGAAGTAGAAGAAATATCTGGCGCATTATACAAAGATAGGGCTGGGAATTGTAGAGAATTATGTCCGCGTATTAACCATCTGTAAACAAAAACAGCCGGAGTGATTAAACGCTCCGGCTGCTGATGTATTGAATATGTAATACGATATTCCTATTCGTTGCCTGTCCTGAGAGGCGTTTTGCGCGCTGGATCATCATTTGGATCAGGAATCACCTCTCCTTTGATGTACAGCACCTGCGTCTGATCTTTGACATTGGACTGTACCGTGATAGACTTGGTAAATGTCCCATGCCCGACGTTGGAGTTGTAGGCAGCCTCGACATATCCGGATTCTCCGGGCATGACAGGCTCTTTGGACCAGGTCGGCGTCGTACATCCGCAGCTCGCACGGACACTTGTGAGTACCAGCGGCTCATTCCCCGTATTGGTGAATTTGAACTTGTACTTGGCAATCTGTCCTTTTTCAACTTTGCCAAAGTCATATACATCCTTGTCAAACTTTACGCCCGGACCTTTTTTAGTCTGGGCAAAGGCAGATTGTCCGCCTGTAGAGATCAGTCCCTTCTGACCAAAGCCTATGGCTCCGGTGTATAGCAGGGCTGACAGGGTAATATATATGATCGATTTCACAGTTGTAATCAGGATATGGTATGGTGAATAATTGCTTTATAATCCGGACTAATTACTTAGTCATGGTAGCAGTCTTTTTAGACCTATGCGTTTTTTTAACGGCTTTGGTTGTCGTAGTCATTTTTGCAGGTGCCATTGGCTCTTCCATTTTCTTGGCTTCTTCTTTTGGAGCCATACCCGCTTCTACGACCTCTCCTTTGATATTGATGAAAAGATCTTTGCTGTTACCCATATTAGTCTGAACTGTCAGCGTTTTGTCAAACATACCCATACGTCCGGAAGAGTTATATTTCACAGTGACTTCTCCGGTTTTACCTGGAGCTACCGGCTCGCGGGTAAAGGAAGGGGAAGTACATCCGCAGGGAGTTACTACATTGTTGATGATCAGCGGCGCTGTTCCAGTGTTCTTGAATTTGAAGACATACGGATACTCCGGTCCTTCATTGAGCTTTCCGAAGTCATGGGACATTTCTTCAAATGTGATTGTCGGTCCGCTTTGCGCGTTTACAGCCGTTGCACCGATAAAGGCGAAGGCGAGCATCATGATGAATTTTTTCATAGCTTTTGTTTGATTATTATTGTTTTATTTACTTGTTTACTTTGCAAAAATACTGGTAAATGAAATATCAAAATCAGGCCAAACTCAATTCTTTATTTGGAAGGCTGATTGTCAGGCTTTTGTGCTTTGTCCGGAAGATTCATCAATGCCAGCTCTCCCGTAATGGCCAAATCAAATGACTGATTATCAGGATCGTTTGTAGAGACATGGTATGTTTTGTAGAAATTCCCATGGTGTCCGGCGCTATTATAATAGACGGTAATTTCTCCATCTTTACCTGGAGCCACCGGCTCCTGGGAAAATTTTGAGGACAGGCATCCGCAGCCTACTTCAATCCGATAGATCACGAGCGGGGATTGTCCCATATTTTTAAACCGGAAGGTATGTGCGTGCTTCATTCCCACCGGAACCTTTCCCAGCTCATGGATCCGCTCTTTTAGGAGAATCGAGGGAGCCGCCGCATCCGATTGTGCGGATGTAATTTGCAGGCCTCCAATGAGTAGAAATAGGACAAGTATAAGCTGTTTCATTTGATGAAGATAGATATATCTTCCGGAAATTACAAAAAGAAAGCCATAGGGTGAAGGCCTCCCTCGAAAAGACAGTTTAGGTTAGGAATGGATGCATTATTCCCTAAGCGCTGTCATTTCGAGGGAAGGCTAT
>JBBRLW010000236.1:0-4322 GCA_038231115.1 Bacteroidia bacterium | reverse complement strand
CAGAGCTGCAGACAGCGACGCTATCCAATAATTCCCATCAGGGCCAGATTGAATTTGAGGATTCCGGTGCCTTCCAATTCCGGATACCCTCCGGTGGACACGGTTCATTCAGCTACACGACATCCGTAGCACTCAAAAATCTGGAAAGCTCACTCACAATAATTGCTGAAAAAGGTACGATCAAAATTGGAGGTCAGTACATGGAGCGTATTGAACACTCTGATTTTGAGCAATCAGAGCATATAGAAATTGCTCCCAATGTATATCAGGGTTACCAGGGAAGTGCCAATAACCATCCTATTGTTATTGATCAGGTAATCAAAGCCATGAACGGTATTACAACTGATCTTCCGAGTATGGAGGATGCCATCCAATCTATCAGCCTGATTGAAGAAATTTACAGGCAGGCCAGAGCTTAGGAAATAGATCCCCGAACGCGCTGCGTAAAATTACGAAGCTCGGTTTTGAAGTCTGTGCTGTTTTCCAGCATTTGCTCATGTATCCAGATAGCTCCCAGAACATGCGTGAATTTTTCACCCTCGTCAGTACCCTCAATCTCTACCGTCGGCTCTGCCTCATTCTCGAGATGCTCAATCTGCTCCTGCAAAGTGCTCAGGGAGTGATTTTCTACCAGGGATTTGATTGCATTAATTTTCATTACCCAGCACCTGAAGCATTTCGATGATTTTCTCCTCTTTTGAAAAATTGTCCGCCTGAACCAATTCTCCGTCACGGGCAATTGCAAAAAAAGGAAGATTATTGACCTTAGCCCAGCTTCTTGCTTCCGGACTTTGCTCGGCATTCACTTCTACAAATGATATACCCTCATATTCCGGATTTTCAGAAAGCTTCTTAAACTTGGGGGAAATCAAACGGCAGGATCCGCACCAGTCCGCATAAAATTTGATAATTACTTTATTGTTCGATGCAAGGGCATCTTTGAATTCAATATCTGATAAGCTTGTAACAGCCATAATAATATATTTTGATTTATTTGTTTTCTAATGCCTTAGCCTTGTTCCAATAAGCGTCCATTTCTTCAAGGCTCATTTCCTTTAGCGCTTTCCCATCCTCAAGAGCACCTGCTTCCAGAAAATTAAATCTCCGTATAAATTTCTGATTGGTACGCTCAAGGGCATTATCCACATTTACGTCTATAAATCGGGCATAATTAACCAGGCTGAATAGTAAATCGCCGAACTCTGCCTCAATATGTTCTTTAGATTCTGAGCCAATCGCTTCTTCCAGCTCGGCGAGCTCTTCCTTGACTTTGTCCAGCACCTGATGCCGCTCGGACCAGTCAAAACCTACTGATGAGGCCTTATCCTGCAATCTTGATGCTTTTATCAACGAAGGCAGACTCTTGGGAACTCCGCTCAAGACGCTTTTGCTTCCTGTTTTGAGCTTTATTTTCTCCCAATTCTGCTTGACCTCTGCGGAATTATTCACCTGTACCTCTCCATAAATATGCGGATGGCGCTCAATGAGCTTCACCCTCAGTGACTCGCATACGTCTGCAAAATCGAATGATAATTCCTCTTCGGCAATCATTGCATAAAAAAGGATGTGGAGAAAAACATCTCCCAGTTCTTTGCGAATCTCCTTTTTATCGCCCTCCAGGATAGCATCTGTTAGCTCGAATGTTTCTTCAATGGTCATCTGACGCAAAGACTCCCAGGTCTGTTCCTTATCCCAGGGACACTTTTGGCGAAGTTCATAAACTACTTCCTGTAGTTTGATGAGCTCTTCCTGGGCACGATTTAAATCCATCTGTATCGTGTGTAAATTAGTTTCTTAGATCGGTAACCATCACTTTTGGATATTTTGACTTATCAAAAGTAAAAAAGTTATCCGCCAGCTTATCATTCGGAGTAAAGCTGGTGATATCATACGTGAGGATATTCCCATTCTTCTGAAACACCCTGCTTTTTGATATCGTACCTTTTGCTTTATCTATATACAGCTTGACCTTAAAAATCTCCTGATTTTTATTGGTAGGCGTAAGCTCTACCAATTCCTGACTTCCCTCATCACCCATATAGGCTGAGTTATACCCTTTGTCATACATGGTGAAAATTTCCGTAGGATTGACACCCATCGACTTGGGTTCGTATTTGGAAACAGTCACTGAATTATCGTCCTTGAGATAAGTCCAGAGTGTTTGTCCGTCGCAGATAACAACCTGCTGGCCTAAGTCGAGCTTGAACTTGCCTCCTTTTACATACAAGGTGCCTTTCTGATCTTCCTTAAATTTCTCTTTAGGAACTTCAATGGTATATTTAAAATCTGCTTTCATGGATTTGAATCCACGATACTTTTTAGATACTTTGGATAAAATTGCTTTCCCCTGCTGTACGTTTTGAGCTTGAACGCTTCCTGAAATAAAGCTGATCAGGAAAATAAAAATGCTAAGTCTTTTGATCATATAATAGGCCTATACGTCGTATTTGCCATGCAGGGAGGTCAATAACTGTTCCAAAGCATATTCATCACTTACCAGCACATCTCTCGGCTTGCTTCCCTGAGTTTTTCCAACAATTCCAAGCTTTTCAAGCTGATCCATTACCCGTCCTGCCCGATTGTAGCCGAGCTTAAGCTTCCGCTGTAGCATGGAGGTAGATCCCTGCTGGGTACGGACAATCATTCGGGCTGCTTCATCGAGCATGCTATCCAGATCATCATCCATATCTGCTGTGGATGAGCCAAAGCCTTCTTCCTCAGAGTATATATTGAGTTTGAATGTTTCCGGATACGGCTGCAGGCTGATATGCTCGGCCAGCTTTTCGACTTCCGCGGTATCAATAAAGGGACATTGTAGGCGAACCAGTTCATTCCCATTAGAAAAAAGCATATCGCCGCGTCCTATTAACTGATCTGCTCCGCTGGAATCAAGGATAGTTCGGGAATCAATTTTGGAAGTTACTTTAAAGGCTAATCTCGCTGGGAAATTCGCCTTGATTACTCCTGTTATGATATTCACCGATGGGCGCTGCGTGGCGACAATCAGGTGAATACCAATAGCACGCGCCAGCTGCGCCAGACGCGCAATAGGCATCTCGACTTCTTTACCAGCTGTCATCATCAGATCCGCCAGCTCATCAATAACCAGGACTATAAATGGCAGCTTATGGTGTATCTCCATATTAAGGAGGCCCTTCTCAATTTTAGTATTGTATTCCTTAATATTCTTGACCTGAGCATCCTTGAGCTTATCATAACGGAGATCCATCTCTATGCAAAGGGATTTCAATACATCCACAACCATCCGCGTATCCGTAATAATGGCCTCCTGGCCGTCAGGCAATTCCGGAAGAAAATGCTTCTCTATCTTCTTATACAGGCTTAGCTCTACCTTTTTCGGATCTATCAGGACAAATTTTACTTCCGAAGGATGCTTCTTATATAAAATCGAGCTAATGATTGTATTGATTCCCACTGACTTACCCTGACCTGTCGATCCCGCCATCAGCAGGTGAGGCATCTTGGCCAGATCAGCTACAAATACCTCGTTGGAAATTGTTTTGCCCAGAGCAATGGGAAGATCCATGGTAGAGTTGCGGAAATTATCCGAAGCCAGTGCTTCTTTCAGCGATACAATCTCCGGATGCTGGTTAGGCACCTCAATACCAATGGTTCCTTTGCCAGGCATGGGAGCTATAATCCTGATTCCCAGTGCCGATAAGCTCAGGGCGATGTCATCCTCAAGATTCTTAATTTTAGAAATTCTGATACCCGGAGCGGGAATGATCTCATATAAGGTCACCGTAGGACCTACGGTCGCCTGAATCTTGTCAATCTTGATTTTGTAGTGCTCCAGCGTCTCCACGATCATGCTCATGCGCTCATCCAGCTCTTCCTGAGTCACCGTAGCGTTCTTGCTGATATGATCCTCAAGTAATCCAAGGCCGGGGAAATTATACCAGCTTCCTTCATTTAATGCCGCCTGAGGAATCTCTCTGGTAAAGTCGAGACTTTCATCTACGGGCACCTTTTCTTCTCGTGTTGGCAGCACCTGAAAATCAATCTTATTTTCTTTGGGCAGAGCTGCAACAGGTTTGGTAACCGGATTTGTTACCGCAGCAATAATGTCTTCCTTAGGGGTTTGAATATCCAGAGTTTCCTTAGGAATGGATAGAGATTCTTTAACCTGATCTATTTCCTGTTCTATGGTTCTGTACGGATTTACTATTGCTTTTGAAGGAGTTGCTGCCTGTACATTTCCCGCATTTGCCTCTTTTCTACTGATTGCCTCACGGACTTTCAGGCGATTGTGCTCTGCAAGGGAACTGTTCAGCTCTTCCTCGGACATTATCCGATTCTTT
>JBBRLW010000235.1:0-4346 GCA_038231115.1 Bacteroidia bacterium | reverse complement strand
TTCTACGTTCAAAAAGACCAACGAAGGATGACGCAAAAAGCATCCAAATAAGCTTTTATAAAATTCTTGAACAGGCTCTTAGATGTCCAGCATTTTCATCAGCAGGTCATAACGATCTTTGAGCTCGTTATTCTGATCTACAGATGGAGAATAGAAATCTACATTGTAGTTGAACCGCTCAAAAGTGGCTATAATACGGGGAATATCCACTGTATTGAGCTTCAGCGTGACCTTGATGGTCTCGGCGGCCTCCATATAGTCCATGTAGACCAGGATAATCTTGGCATTGTTTGATTCTACAATACGGCTGATTTCCGAAAGATTATAGTCGTGTGATCCCATGCTCAGGCGGATAATACCTCCGTGCTGGGAAAAGGAGTGTAGCGATGATATCCTGCTCATCAGCTCCGGAGTAGCAATTGTACCCATGTAGCTGAAATTATCGTCCGTTACAGGCAGCGCAGATAGCTCCATACGTCCTACGATTTCGAATACATCCAGTGCATGAAGGTTTGCGGCAGCCGTAGCCAGGACAAAGTCCGGGCGGAGATCCATAACAGTTCCGCGTTTTCCGGGTGCCAGGCTCATAATGATCTCTGCCGGCAGGATTCCTTCTACACGTTCCTCACCGACAACAGCCATGTGGCAGAGGCAATTCTCTGTGAATAGCTCACGCGCTTCCTCAATCGTGGTATCCGGCTTTAAATGCGGGAAATTCGGGGAAATAAGGTCATTGGCAACCATGCTGGATATAGATAGAGCTGATCAGATAATTAGGCAATCTGCTGTGCAGGCTGATGCATCCTGCTCAAAAACTCATCAAGTATAACATTGAATTCCTCAGGACGTTCCATCATCGGCGCATGTCCGCATTTATCTACCCAATGCAGTTCTGAGTTGGGGATAAGGGTATGGAATTCCTCGGCTACATCCGGCGGAGTGATATTGTCATTTTTGCCCCAGATGAGGCATACCGGCACTTTAATTTTTTCTACTTCCTTGGACATATTGTAACGAATGGCAGATTTGGCCATTGTTACGATACGGATACCTTTCAGGCGGTTATTGACAATTTCATAGACTTCATCCACCAGCTCCTTGGTTGCTGTTTCAGGGTCATAGAAGGTATATGCCGTGCGGTCTCTGATAAAATTATAATCCTGGCGCCGCGGAAATCCGCCTCCAAATGAGTTCTCGTAGAGTCCTGATGATCCGGTGAGGATCAGGGAGTGGACATGCTCGGAGTGATCCAGCACATAGACCAGTCCGACGTGCCCGCCGAGGGAATTTCCCAGCAGCGTGACTTTTCCGTACTTTTTGTGGAGCATGAACTCATGGATAAAATCCGAGAGGCCATCAACGTTCGTCCGGGGAATAGGCAAATTGAAGATCGGCATAAGCGGAATCACCACCGTATAGTTCCGGGAAAAGTGATCCAAAACGGTACTCCAGTTGCTCAGCGCGCCGAAAAGCCCATGCAGCAGAAGCAGCACCGGCCCTTCACCTTCCTCGAGGTACTGGAATTTTCCCTCCTGTTTCAACTGATAATCCATATAAATTGCCTTATTAGGGGCTTCAAATATAAGTAAAAACTAAAAATTAACTTTTGAGCCCATGTTGCACAATCCAGTTATTAATCATATCCAATCCCTGAGGACTCAGGATAGACTCCGGATGGAATTGCATGCCGCTCACAGGATAAAGACGGTGAAATCCCGCCATAGGTAAGCCATCGGCAGTAAAAGCACTGAATATCAGGTCAGAATTTTTTGCAATATCATCCTGCAGGCAGAGACTGTGATACCTTCCGACGGTCGCCGGCTGATCAATTCCGGAAAAAATATTTTCACCGGAGTGGTAAATCTTTGAAGGTTTCCCATGAACCGGAAGGGGCGCGCGTTCCAGTCGGGCACCAAAATACAGTCCGATGGCCTGCCATCCGAGGCAGATTCCGAGAATGGGAAGCGTTTTGTGGAAGGTATCAATGACCTGCTCCAGCAGCGGATGATCTTCAGGAGCCATAGGCCCGGGAGAAAGGACAATTGCCGCCGGATGTAGCTCAATAATGCGCCCGATTGTTAGCATATTGCTTCGGATACAAACGCAATCTGCCGAGCGGCTGATGTAATCGTAGAGGTTATAGGTAAACGAATCAAAATTATCGATAAGGAGGATCATCAGGCCGCGGGCGTTGAGGACTTGAAATGATCAAAGAAGTGCTCTATGTCCTGTGTCAGTCCTTTCATAAAGGGATAATAGGGCTGGAGAAGCCTGATGACGTAGGGCGCAAATCCCCGGAGGGCATCATAGCTGATGGCGCCCTGACGTGTCCCCAGTCCGAAGAGATGAATCTGATCGGAAAGCCAGATTAGTCCGGAAATAAAGAATGCCGTCTGCAATCCGCTGAATGCCGCGCCAGCAATGCGATCTACAGTACCAAGCTTCGCCATTTTCAGCAGAGACTCGGCAAATTTCCCCAAACGAAACACGAGAAAATATACGCCTCCGAAAACAATCAGATAGCTGGTAAAAGTCACATATTTGGAGGATTCAAACAGAGGTCGGATCCACAGACTCACCTGATAGTTGAGCTTCAGGCATGCAATCAGTGCAAATACGAAGGCCAGCATGGAGCAGATCATCAGGATAAAGCCCTTCCGGTAGCCTCTCCAGGCGCTGGCCGCCAGGGCAATCATTACAGTGATATCTAAAGGATGCATGAGTACGGATCCTGATTATTCAGCAATTGTTTAGGCAAGTGCCTCTTTGACAATCTCGGCAATGAGCTTACCATCCGCCTTTCCGGATAGTTCTGCGCGTACCAGAGGCATCACTTTGGAAAGTTCTGTCTGGCCGGATTCCGCCATGATGCGGGCTACTGTTTCCCGGATCTTATCTGCTCCGAGCTGCTCTGGCAGAAATTGATCGATGATTGCGAGCTCTTCGCGCTCCCCTGAGGCCAGATCTTCCCGACCCTGCTTCTCAAATATGTCAATAGACTCACGGCGCTTCTTGGCTTCGCGGTTGAGTATGGCCATTTCCTGCTCCGTAGATAGCTCCTCAGAGCCCCCTTTGGAGGTTTTCTCCAATAGAATAGCAGATTTTATAGCGCGTAATGTACGCAGTGCGGCCTCATTTTTATCGCGCATGGCCTGTTTGAGGCGCTCGTTAATATCGTTGGAAAATGACATGATACAAAAGTAAAGAATCAGGATAGAATCCCGTGAGATATCCCGATAACAAATCGGCAGGACTAATCTACATAGTCACCCTTGGTGACGAAATTGCCCAGCGCATCGAAGATTAATTCCTCATAGTTCTCATCATTGGCCAGACCAACGGAGTAAAATTTGCCCAAAGGACTTTCCTCAAAAATAATGGCATTGACCTCGTATCCCTCGTAATTCTTACGGATATATTCCACTCCCATGGCGGGAAGCTCTTCCGGCTCCATAACAATCTCTGAATTAAGCCATTTTCCCCGGCGGCTAAACTCTGCCGTCATGACCTTTCCATTGACTGTAAATTGTGCTTCGTAATCTTCATCCTCCTGAACCCAATAGGAGGGGGTCGCTAAAGGATACCGGGACTTGAATCCCTTCATTACAACTTTGGGGACGGTTGTGGAAACCAGGGAATCCTCGCCTCTATCTGTACGCTGTGCGAAGACCGTACAGCACACAAAGACGATCAGCACAGTGACCATCAGGCCTCTGGTGCTAACTCTGGACTCGGGTAGGGGGTCGCCGGACATTCTGTCGTAACTAATAGTAAATTAAGGACGTAATTTCCACCTAAAACGTGAGGATATCTGTCCATCAAAATTACTCCAAAACCTAAGAAAAAGTTTTGCTATTCCCGTGGATTCGGAAAGTATTTTTAAAGGACTCATTTTTTGTTTTCAGGGTCAAGTCAGGAGATCTTTGCATTTAAATCTGATTAATATCAGCCCTCCCGATCTGAAAAATACGGAACTTTGCCTCATGGAAATCCGCCGCCCTATGGATTCGCTTATTACCATGAATGAGCTTGTCCTTCCCAACGATACCAATACACTTAACAACCTGATGGGAGGCCGCCTCCTCCACTGGATGGATATTGCGGCGGCACTATCAGCTTCCAAGCATTCCCATGCGCTTTGCGTGACGGCAGCTGTGGACAAGGTCTCTTTCAATCAGCCAATCAAGCTCGGAGATATGGTGACCATCCAGGCCAAATGTGTCCGCGCATTCAATACCTCCATGGAGGTATATATAGAAGTATGGGCGCAGGACCTCAAGCAGGGGGAAAAAGTCAAGTCCAATGAGGCCTTCTATACTTTTGTAGCCCTTGATGACAATCATAAG
>JBBRLW010000234.1:0-4360 GCA_038231115.1 Bacteroidia bacterium | reverse complement strand
TGCCCAGCGGCTGATGGCTGCGCTCATCCACCGGTATACGCGCTATAAGATAGTCAGGCGCAATCTCAGTGAATTCCAGTCCCATGTGGGCTACCATGGTGGACTTGCTTCGGGCATTAATATCTGCCAGCGATACGGAAGTATCAATCATCCCGCAAAATTACAGGGAATAGTGAATAGTACATTCCGTCATTTTGAACACCGAGGGGAGCGGGCAGATATTTATTTATAATGATATGGGAGCTGAGACCTCTGCCACGCGCTCGCGCGCGTCCGCCTACGCGCTCGGCGGGATTTGTAATCCCGTCGCCGGATAAACAGCGGGATTTATAATCCCGTCCCAACAATGTTCGGACAGAATTATGCACAAATGGCATTTTGAGTCCCTACGGAGCTCAAATTATAATCTTGTCACGTGTTTACTACAGACCGTTCGCTCCTACGGAGCTGGCTCGCCAAAGCCCCCGCGCCTATCTCAAGCCATTTGCCTCATTAGGCATTATTCAATATCTTCACAGCATGAAATCGGCAAATCAGCTGACGGGCAAGCAGGGCGAGGAGCTGGCTGCGCAATACCTGATCGGTAAGGGCTATCGGATTCTGGAGCGGAATTTCCGTGCGGAGGGCTGCGAAACGGATATTATAGCGCAGCTTCCGGATGGCCTGACGGTCATATTTGCGGAGGTCAAAACACGTCGTAGCTTTGTAAACGGATTTCCGGAAAAGGCAGTCAATGCCCTGAAAGCTGATCATCTGCGCATCTCTGCCGATGCCTGGCTCGATGCAAATCAGTGGACAGGCGAGATCAGATTCGATGTGATCGCGATCATTTTGCTGAAAAATCAGCCGCCGGAAATCTACCACATTCCGGATGCCATAGTGTATTATCCGGATAGCTATAATATATAGTATGAAAACTGAAAAAACGACGCCTTCCCGATACCGCGACCGTGCGGATTATGATCCGGAAACGATATACAGCATTTTTGATGCAGCGACCTTATGTACGCTGGCTTATATGGATCAGGATGTGCCGATGCAGATCCCGACGATCTTCTGCCGCATAGGAAATCAGATCATGATTCATGGATCGGTAGGAAGCCACATGATCCGCACGATCAGCGATGGACGTCCTGTGAGTATATCGGTAGCGCTTATGGATGCGCTGGTACTCGCGCGGAGCGTATTCAATCATTCCATGAATTACAGATCGGTCGTGATGTTCTCCAAAGCCGGAATCATTACCGATCCGGAGGAAAAGCTGGACATGTTCCGTCTGTTTACGGAAAAGCTTATCCCCGGGCGCTGGGCAGATGTTTCTCAGCCTACGGCGCTGGAAGTTGCCAAAACTACGGTACTCGTATTTGATATATCCGAGGCCTCCGCGAAGATCCGAACCGGTCCCCCGATTGATGATGACATCTACATGGATCAGCCTGTCTGGGCAGGGATCATTCCGCTGGAAAGCCGCTGGGGCACTCCGGAGCAGGATATTACAAACGGACAGGTTCCGGATCTGCCGGAGTATCTGAAGAGATAATTCTCACCCCCCCCTTCGCGACTATTGCTTTCATCTCTAAAGGATCAACACGGTTTCCCATAAACCTAACGAATGTTAGTTAAGTGGTTGATTTCTTTTAAAGTCCCTCTTATACCATGTGAATAAGGCTTGTATTGCCTCGGTTTTCTTACATGATCTGATGTGATCTTACATCCGCTTGTAGATATGCACATACTTACCAGTAGCGTCCATTTTAGTATTGGCATATTTTACAGTCAGTTATGATATTAGCCATATTGGAGAGATATAGCCCCCGTCAAGTTATTCACTACATACGTCGCGGTAGATTCTCAGTTGGTCTAATTATCCTGCACACGGAGCTATGTCATGGTAGTTTTGTATCTGGTATTTCACGCGGGCTCACGCTGCCCAAGATTTTTACGCTATGATGATTAGAAAATTACAAATGAAACCTTCACGGTGGTATGTGCTTATGGCACTGCTGATGCTTGGCTCCCTCCAACACGCAAGTGCGGTGGTGAGCTCCTGCCGAACCGTATTTTCCGTTAAAGCGGGGAATTACAGTTCATCCTCAACCTGGTCAACCGGATCTGTTCCAAACATTGATGACAACATCATTATTGATCACGCCGTAATCCTGGATAACTCAATCAATATCGGCCAGAATAGCGCCGGAGGATTGACAATTAATCCGGGTGCCTCCCTGATTTCCAATGGTAGCTATACTATTGGCGTTAAGGAAGCAAACTACACGCTGACCAATAACGGAAGACTAAAGGTCTATAAAGTAGAGCTTTACGGAGGTTCTCCGGGAGCGCACTTTGTGAACCACGGTCCCTGCTATCTTCAGTATTACACGGGCGGGAACAACGGGACGCTGCTCAATACCGATTCATTCAGCGTTGATAACGACGCAATCTTAGCCGGAAACAGGATTGACAACAAGGCGGGCGCCAATGTCATCTTCAAAGG
The DNA here is from genome assembly GCA_038231115.1 of Bacteroidia bacterium. GTDB lineage: Bacteria > Bacteroidota > Bacteroidia > CAILMK01 > CAILMK01 > JBBRLW01. Next base: position 1,866 of record JBBRLW010000234.1, on the reverse strand, counting down.
CAACCTGACACTCAACGGATCTCCGAATTGTGTCATCGACAACTATGGTACATTCTACGTGAAGGGTACCAACTCATCAAATGCATTCAATGTACAGCAGGGATCTTTCCTGAACCGCTCCACCGGAGTACTCGAAGTTCCTAACGGAGGCTTCTATCTGCAAAGCTCATCCCTCAGCAACCCGAACACGCTCATCAATGAGAACAATGCACACTTCCAGTATTTCAATACCGACGATTACTCCAGATATTACAACTACGACACGACTATCATCGACTACGATTTCCACAACGGAGCGTATTCTTACGTTTGGGGATGCTCTTACCTTTACGTCGGTCAGGATTTCACCCAGTGGAACAAATCAGGATCTTTTGTTGACGTGCGCGGATACTTCAAAATCGCACGTAATTTTTATAACGACCTTACCATCCGCGGATCGGGAGAAGTCGAAATTGCCGGAACATCTACCAACACATCAAATGGAGTCATTGCTGACTCTGTTGACATTTGTGACAAGTCCAAATCATCCTCTTCAAAATACGTAGATAATAACTACGGAACCATCGGTTCAAAAGTGACCAAATGTTCCTGGTCGAATGTATGTACGGCACTCAATCCGATATCCATCACAGGAAGCCAGACGCCTGTAAAAACTTCTACCGGAAATACCTACTCTGTACCTTCCATCAGCGGAGCCAGCAATTACAAATGGACTGTTCCTACGGGATACACTATTACTTCCGGACAGGGTACACGTACCATCACCGTTTCCGTCGGATCATCTGCTGCGGCAGGAAATGTTGACGTGAAAATCACCGGAAGCTGCGGATATCATTGCCGAGCTTTATATATCCAGCCACAGACTACCGTACCATCTACGCCCGGAAGCATCCAGGGATATTGCAATAATTCCTGCTCTAACAAAACCGGATTTGTATTTTCTATTTCTCCGGTAGACTCAGCTACAGGATATACCTGGACTGTCCCTACGGGATGGACCATCACTTACGGACAGGGGACAAACTCTATTACCGTTACTCCCGGATCAGCTTCCGGAAGTGTTAGCGTTTACGCATATAACTCCAAAGGAAACTCAACAACTGTTACTACATCCGTTAAGGGATCAGCTGCGGCTGATGCCGGAGCTGATCGCTCTATCTGTACAGGATCATCAACAACCCTCGGCGCAACAGCCGTATCCGGATCATCTTATAGCTGGGTATCATCACCCTCCGGATTTACTTCAACAGTCGCTCAGCCGAGTGTTAGTCCTACATCAACTACTACCTATACAGTAACAGAAACCAACTCAAGCGGATGTTCCAACTCCAACTCTGTTGTCGTTACGGTCAATCCGATTCCTGCCGGTGCTGCCGGAAGCAGCCGATCTATCTGTAACGGCGCTTCCACTACACTGGGCGCAACAGCTGTAAGCGGATCAACGTATTCCTGGTCATCATCGCCATCCGGATTTTCCTCCACCCTTGCCCAGCCATCGGCCAGCCCGACGGCTACGACGACTTATACCGTCACCGAAACAAACTCAGGCGGATGTACCAAATCCAATGCGGTTATCGTCACCGTCAATCCGGCACCTTCAGCTTCAGTAGCATCACCTTCTACAATATGTAATGGATCATCCGTATCTATAGGTGCTGCATCCGTATCCGGATCAACTTACGCATGGACTTCTACTCCAACAGGATTTACATCAACGGTTTCCAATCCGAGCGTATCTCCTACGGCGACTACAACATATAGCCTGACGGAGACCAATGGCAGCTGTTCTGCAACCCACACGGTTGTAATTACGGTGAAACCGGTTCCAGCGGCAAGCGTTGCTTGTCCGAGTCCGACGATCTGCGC
>JBBRLW010000233.1:0-4371 GCA_038231115.1 Bacteroidia bacterium | reverse complement strand
CATATACCGTCGTATAGCCGTTAGGATGCGATATATATATACAGTTGCCATAACCTCTTCCGGACACGTTAATCCGCGATATCCAGCCTTCTGCTGCTGCATATACCGGCAGACCCTCCACACTTTGCGTACGGATATCCATTCCTGAGTGGAAATGATTAACCCGCAGCTCCCCAAAGCTCCCCGCAATACGGATCGGTATATTCAGCGGATTCCGGAAATAATGCTGCGGATACGGCTGTTCCTGCTGTCCCATAGCCAGCGTCCTCAGGCTAATAATCAGGACAAGCGTACAAAATAATCGGTGCAGGTACAGAGGATAAGCTATTTGATCTTGAAATTGAACATTTCCCGCGCGCTGATGCTGCCGCGCAATACATCTCCCGCACTGACTTTCCCAACACCCTCAGGAGTCCCCGTAAAGATCAGATCCCCAATTTTAAGTGTAAAGTATTGTGATACAAATGCTATAATCTTTTCCAGAGAATAAATCATCTGATCCGGATTCCCCTGCTGAACCTCCTTGCCATTAAGCTCCATACTGAAATCCAGCCCAGGCAGATACAGCGGAAGCTTGGTGGTCACTTGTTGAAGCTCGCCAATAACGGCAGAGCCATCAAATGCCTTGGATAGCTCCCAGGGTAGGCGCTTCTCTTTGAGGTAGCTCTGCCTGTCCCGCGCCGTAAAATCCACACCCAGCGTATAATGACTCACATAGCTGAATGCATGCTTTTCAGCAATATATTTTCCATTTTTCCCGATCCTGAACACCAGTTCCGCCTCATAATGGACGTCCTGTGTCCACTCCGGAATATAAAACGGCTTATTTTCCCGCAATAGAGCTGTTTCAGGCTTCATAAAAATCACCGGACTTTCCGGTAATTCATTGCCTAATTCACTGATGTGCGCGCTGTAATTGCGACCTATGCAGATAATTTTCATGCCTCCGTCTCAAGCTTGTCTAATTCTTCTCTAACAAATGCCATCAGCTCACGGATATATTCCCTTGAAAAATCAAAGTGGATACCCGCTTCCTTATATATCTCCGGAACCGAACGCGTATAGCCGAGCTTCAACGCATTCAGATAGCTTTCGAGTCCCTTTTCCGGATTTTGCTTGTAATTCCGCCATACGGCCAGCGCCCCAAGCTGGGCAATTCCGTACTCTATATAATAAAATGGAACCTCAAATATATGGAGCTGCTTCTGCCAGGAGATGGCTCTGAAATCCTCATAGCCCGTCCAGTCCACTTCCAGCGGATAGAACTCCTCATATTCCTTGACCCATTCTGCCGTCCGGTCATTTACCTGATGCTCGGGATGTGTATAGATCCAGTTCTGGAATTTATCCACCAGATTAATCCAGGGAAGCGTATCAATAACACTCTCCAGCTGCTCCTTTTTCGCTCGGCGCAGCTCCTCCTTATCGCTGAAAAACTCATCCCAGCAATCCATGCTGATCAGTTCCATAGACATTGAAGCCAGCTCCGCTACTTCGCTCGGCGTATGCTTGAACGCATTAAGCATCAGATTCCGCGTCAGGAAGGAATGCACTGCATGGCCGCCCTCGTGGAACATCGTCACCAGATCCCTGAATTTGCCCGAGGCATTCATAAAGATGAACGGAATACCCGTCTCATCTAAAGGATAATTATATCCGCCCGGTGCCTTTCCTTTACGCGAATCCAGATCCATGTATCCCTGCGAATTCATTGTCGAGATATACTCTCCCAGTCGCGGATGCAGGCGGCTAAACGATGTAATCGCCTTCGTAATCAGCTCCTCCGATGTTTTATACGGATGCAGGGGCTGCTGACCTTCTGGTTCGGCATCCTGATCATACGGACGCATAATGTCGAGCTTTAGCTCTGCTTTCTTTTTATCATTCAATGCCTTCACCAGCGGAACCACCTCGGCTATGACGCTCTCATGGAAGCTGTGCACATCCTCAATCGTATAATCGAATCGGTCAAGCGCATCAAATTTATAGTCTCTGTAATCCTTATATCCAGCATTGACCGCGATCTGCGTCCTGAGACGTACAAGCTCGTTGAAGATGATGTCCATCTGCTCCCTATCCCGTAATCTGCGCGCGCTGATCTTCTCATATACTTCCTTACGGACCTCTCTATTGCTGTCCTTCAGGTATTTAGCCGCCTGAGATAACGTAATCTCCTCATCCTTATAATGGATCGTCATCTGTGAGACGAGATCTGCATATTTCTTGGCTTCTTCTTCTGCACGCGTATAGAGCGGAATATTCTCCTCTCTGTATAAATCCAGCTCCCGTTTGATCCTCCGGATATATATCTGACTTGCCTCATCCTTGAGCGAATCTGTATAAGCCGAAGCAATAAACTTCCGGTTGAGCGCATCGCTGTACGGAGCCGCCTGCGGCTGTATCTCTGAGATATAAAACTGATATGCCTCTACATATTCCGTATTATCCGTGTGGCGGGTATAATTGATATAGCGCCAGGCGCCATTTTCCGACATAAAGGATTCTAGCTCCGAGCGGTCGCGCAGCCAGATATTCAGTGCTTCCGCAGAGTTAATATCTCTTGATGAAAGCTGCTGCCAGAACGGCTCAATATCCGCCCACACGCGGAACTCAAAGCTTTCCGGAATAAAATGACGGGCCGGACGGACAATCGAAGGGGCATCAAGCTGGATCATAAGGATTCGGATTTAAAGCGTTGCAGGTTCTGATGATTCCGGCGCACTCGCCACGTCCTCAGCCTTTGATTCTTCCGATTCATCCGATTCCGTACGCTCTGGAGCATATTTTACCAGAATTTCATACCACTTGATAATCTTCTTCATATCCGAGCCATAAAAGCGCTCCGGATCATGATTCGGAGCCACTTCATCAAAATAGGATTTTATCTTCCCAGCATCATCCTTCTGGCTGACCGGAAGCATAGCCCCGTCCCTGTTGAACATCGTCTCCAGGACATCTCTCAGCCGCAGATCTTCCTCTTCCGTTGTAAAGATAGTGATCTCGTCCAGTAGAGCGATCTGATAATTCTGATGTACCGGCTGCTTTGTCCGTTTGTCATCAAGTGACTCTACCACAATAGATTTTGTAGTCCGCGCAGCGATTTTATACAATCCCGGTTTCCCCGTAATTGACAATATTTCTTTTGTATCAAACATGTTGTTAGGACAAATTTAACAATTTTGACTGGGGAAGCACAAAAACTATTGTCCGGCTATAAAATTACTACCGAATCTATCCCGCCCTCCGGATTTTTTATTCCCTCCGGATTATACCACCTTCCGGCCTATGGCCTCACCGACCCGCTTCATTCCGGAATACATTTCTCTGAATTGCTCCGGATACAGCGACTGCGCGCCATCCGATAGCGCACGGCTCGGATCAGGATGCACCTCTACAATCACACCATCCGCGCCCGCCGCAACCGAGGCCAGTCCCATCTGCGGAACTAAGCTGCGATCTCCCGTACCATGGCTCGGATCTGCCAGAATCGGCAAATGGCTCAGCTTGTGGATCAACGGAATAGCTGCCAGATCAAAGGTATTCCTGACGCTCGTATCGAATGTCCGGATCCCCCGCTCACACAGGATCACCTCCTCATTCCCTTCCGATAATATATATTCAGCAGCCATCAGCCACTCATCTATACGTGCATACATGCCGCGTTTGAGTAGAATAGGCTTATTAACCTTCCCCAGCTGTTTCAGAAAAAAGAAATTCTGCATATTGCGTGATCCCACCTGCAGGATATCCGCATATTCACTAATCTCATCAATCATCGATGAGTCTATGATCTCCGTAACCACGCGCAGATTATACGCATCTGCCGCCGATTTGATGAGCCTCAGCCCTTCCCTGCCTAATCCCTGAAAGCTATACGGACTCGTTCGTGGCTTATAAGCGCCTCCCCGTATAAACTGCACCCCCAGCTCCGATAACATCTTCGCAATAGAAAATATCTGCTCCTCTGATTCTACCGAGCACGGACCCGCAATCGTCACCACATCTCCCGCTCCGATTTTAACTCCTTTGATGTCAATAACCGTGCGCTCCGGCTTCCAGGCCGAGGAAGCCAGCCGGTACTGCTTTCCGGAATAATCTATCCGCTCTACCGAGGGATTATCCGATAATGCCTTGGCAATAGCCTGAGTATCGCTGTTGAATATAAGGATAAGGTCTTTCCCATAGAGCTTTTTGCGTAAGTACTGCGCCTGAAGATGTTTCAGGCTCTCTATAAAGATATTTTCCGCATGTGCGGAAAGCGAATTTCGTAATGTAACTATCAATCCCGATTGATTTGAATCTGCTGTATCATTTAATTTACCCGCGAATAGATCAGCTTCATATAAGCGCGATTCCTTTTAATTCCAATCT
>JBBRLW010000232.1:0-4372 GCA_038231115.1 Bacteroidia bacterium | reverse complement strand
TTCACTGGTCATTCCCAAAAAATCCGGAAGCTTTGATTCTAACGGTATCCATAACTACGGTAGGATGGATCCTGGTCACTTTCTTAACCAAACCAGAAAAAACGGAGGTCCTCATCGGATTTTTTGAACGTGTCCGCCCGGCAGGTGCCTGGAACTTCCCCGGCCAATTGGATAGAAATAGTTTGACTCAGACTAATAAAGCGGTTCCATATCTTCTGGTATGCTGGATTAGTGCTGTAGCCATGACGTATTCCCTATTGTTTTTTATTGGGAAGTTTATTCTGCTTGAATACTCAGAGGCTCTCGGATTAGGTATCAGCTGTGTTGTGAACTTCCTGATCCTTCGCTGGGCAATGAAACCCGCCGGACTATATCAATAAAAAAGCCCCGCTAATGCGAGGCTTGTATAAAATTTAGTCAGTGCGCTAATACTATTTCTTCCATTTGATACCGCAACCGATAGCCTTGGTAAAATCCGGATTAGGATCAGTATTTTTCTCTAAGGAAGCGATTGCATTTTCAAAGTAATGCTCTTTGGAAGCAGAAGGCTCATCGGTATTGTAATCAATGGCTCCAATGTATTTCACAACCATTTTATCTCCGACTTTTTTGAGCAAAAACACATGTGGAGTACGTGTTGCGCCATAAGTTTCAGCGATTTTCTGAGACTCATCTACCAGATAAGGAAAAGTAAAGTGCTTATCCTTAGCGCGTTTCTGCATGTTTGAAAAGTTATCTTCCGGATATGATTTGGCATCATTAGGATTAATGGCAACTACGGGATATCCCATTGCCTTATACTTTTTATCCAGCGCAATAATTCTGTCTTCATACGCCTTTGAATAAGGACAATGATTACATGTAAATACAACAATGTATCCTTTTGCTTCTTTCATCTGAGCAAGAGATACCATTTTGCCGTCAATATTTTTCAGTTCAAAGTCGGATGCATTGTCCCCTACTTTGTAGCCTTCACCTGCAAAAGCAGAGGCAGAAAGTATGAGCATAAATAAGAATCCGAATAGAGATTTGTTAAATTTTTTCATAATTGCTTGATAGAAATTTCCGTACCAATAGAGTAATAATGATTTAGAGCCTGAAACTATTCTCTAAAAGATCAGGATGTTTTAATACTGAAGTGTAAGCTTTGATTATCCTGGAGCGTAACCTTTTTAAGCTGTCCCTCCATGATGAAATCTACCATCAGGAGAGCGATCTCGGCGGTAAAGTGCTGAACTTCAGATACATTTGCCTTTGAACGCATGACATAATGATAATCAGCATAAATGGTAGTCAGCTGATTACCCGTAACGATGATATTTAACAGATTATCCTCCATTGCGCATGAAATATCGAGTCCGGAGAGCTGTAATTGCTTTAACGCAGCACTAAGCGCATATTGAGCAAAATACTCTAAGGATAAATTAACAGTGCCACAATCGAGGTCAAAGAATCTGGTTTCCAGCGTGGATCTTTTCTCAATTTTAGTTAGAGCAACATTCTCACTGTGATATGTATCCATAATAGCCAATCCTTTTTCAACAGAATTTTGCATTCTGGTGAAGTATGGATTATGAGAAGTCAGTTCCTCCAGCTTGATGACTTCAAGCAAGCCGGATATGGATCCGATACTGCCTCTCAGGTCATGCATAAAATGCTTATAGCGAACATCTTTATTCCACAAGGCTATATAGTGGAGATACGCAGCCTTTTCAAGAGCAATTACGTTATTTACGGCCGTCATGATTTATTCTTAATTGTGGATGCTATTTTCTGCATAAGATCATCCACTTCAAAGGGTTTAGAAATGTACTCATCCATCCCTGAAGCAAAGCATCTTTCTACTTCAGATTTTATAGCGTTTGCCGTCATGGCCATAATCGGAATCCCGCTCATTGCAGTAGTCTTATTGGCTCTAATTGTCTGAGTGGCTTCATACCCATCCATGATCGGCATCTGACAGTCCATCAAGACGATATCATACGGATGCTTTTTGCCGGAAGGAAGTCCTTTTGCTATACCTTCCAGTATTTTATCGACCGCTATTTTTCCATTATCAGCCACATCAATCTTTATTCCTTCAATAGCAGACTCTAAAGTATCAATAGCAACCATTTGGTTAAACTGATTATCTTCTACTAATAGTACACTGATATTTTTCAGAGCGTCAATAGCCGAAGAAGCCCCGAGGCTTATACTATCTACCTGTTCACCGACTTTAAATGGAATATTGAAGTAGAAATTGGTTCCTTCCCCAAAAATTGATTTGATGCCTATAACGCCACCCTGTAGCTCTACCAATTGCTTTGAAATGGTAAGCCCGAGGCCGGTACCTCCGAATTTCCTTGTGGTATCACTACTGGCCTGAGAAAAGCTCTCAAAAACAGCCGCGATTTTATCTTCTGCAATGCCAATTCCGGTATCTGTAACGGATACTTCGATGTCAGCGATATTGTTGTCCAGGGATTTCAAGCTGCAATGGACTGTAACTTTTCCTTTTTCAGTGAACTTAACCGCGTTACTGGCCAGATTAAGAATAATTTGATTCAAACGCACCGGATCTCCGACCATAAACTTGGGAACTTTCTCATCAATCTGCGTTACCAGCAAAAGGCCTTTCTCTTCCGCTTTGAATCGGATGGTATCGTAAACACCCTCAAATACTTCGGCGAGGTTAAAATTGATTTCCTCAAACTCTATTTTGCCGGCTTCGATTTTTGAGAAGTCCAGAATATCATTGATAATCACCAGCAGATTTTCAGAGGACTGCTTTATGGCACTGACATATTTCGCCTGAACCGGATTCAGCTCAGTTTGGAGCACAAGGCGTGTCAATCCAATAACCGCATTCATTGGCGTACGAATTTCATGGGACATGTTGGCGAGGAACTGCTGTTTCAAACGCGCCGAATCCTCTGCAAACTCTTTTTCCCATTGCAATTCCATGTTTCTGATTTTATCAGATACATCACGCGAGCTGATGTATAGCTGACGCTCTCCGTTTGCGTTCTCAATAACTTTGGTCTGAGATTCCAGGAAAACAATGTGTCCCTGCTTGTGAAGAAAGCCGAAGGCCGTGCGTCCTATGCTATGCCGCTCCTTATTGATCTCTTCAATAATTTCCTTTTTGACTTTATTACGGTCATCTTCTACAACATGCTCTATTAGTGCATTTCCTTCGAGCTCCTCGGGAGAATATCCAAGCAGCTCCACACTGGATAAATTGGAATAGGTAATAATACCCTCAGCATTAAGGATATTGATCACATCAGTTGAATTGTTAAGAATGGTCTGCGTTTCTTCAGCCGTATGGCGAAGATTTTCAACCAGCTCAACATTATTTTTCTTAAGATTATAGCTTTCCAAAGCCAGATCAATATTGATCTTTAACTCTGTATCATCCCAGGGCTTTGTGATGTAGCGATATACCTGTCCGGTATTGATGGCTTTAATGATGTCCTCCATATCCGAAAAGCCTGTGAGGATCATCCTGACCATATCAGGATAGATTGGGACAATCTTCTCTAAAAATTCTATGCCTGTCATCTCGGGCATACGCTGATCTGTAATAACCAACTCTATTGGAAATTCCTTTAGCGTCTGGATTCCATCAGCAGCACTAATAGCGGTATGGATATCGTAATACCTCCTAAAAGATGCTTTGAAAGATATTAGATTATTTTCCTCATCATCAACATAAAGGATGTGAGGCTTAGATTTAGGACGCGGAGATTCCATTCTTCAAAGATATTGCACGTCGGCAAAATTCTGACGTACAATATCTTTGGAATAGAATTTATTGATTAGTTTCTGTCCAGAATCTGGTATAGCTCGTCAAGTTTCGGAGAAAGGATGATCTCGGTTCTACGGTTGCGTGCTTTTCCATCAGCAGATTCGTTAGAAACGACCGGAGAATACTCACTGCGTCCGGAAGCGATGAGCCTTTTAGGATCCACTCCATCCTTTTCCAGAATTCTGACTATAGATAAAGCACGTGAAGCACTAAGATCCCAGTTATCGTCAAATTTTCCTTTGATGAGCGGAACGTTATCCGTGTGTCCTTCGATCTCGATGTTTACATCCGGATTCTTGTTCAATACAGTGGCCAGTTTGCCAATTGCATCCGAACCTGGCTTGCCTACTACATCACTACCTGATTTGAAAAGGAGATTCTCCTGTAGGGATACATATACTTTTCCGTTCTTCATCTCGACCGTTAAGTCCTGTGCATTGAATCCGGTGAGGGCATCTGCTACTTTAGACTTGAGGCTATTGATGGCCATTGTCTGGCGGTTGAGTAAGGTTTTAAGATCATCCAGCTGTTTCTGACGGTCTTTTAACTGACGGTCTTTGTCGCTCAGGCTTTGATCCT
>JBBRLW010000231.1:0-4403 GCA_038231115.1 Bacteroidia bacterium | reverse complement strand
GGCGCAACGCTAATGCTCGGCGGCTTCGGACTGTGCGGTATTCCGGAAAACTCCATTGCCGAGCTTGTCCGGATGGGCGTGAAAGATCTGACCTGCATCTCCAATAATGCCGGGGTAGATGATTTTGGCATCGGACTGATGCTCCAGCAGAAGCAGGTACGGAAAATGATCTCCAGCTACGTAGGGGAAAATGCCGAGTTCGAGCGGCAGCTGCTCAGCGGAGAGCTGGAGGTCGATCTGATTCCGCAGGGTACCTTAGCCGAGCGCTGCCGTGCCGGAGGCGCCGGAATCCCTGCTTTCTTTACACCGGCAGGCTACGGAACAGAGATCGCCGAGGGCAAGGAAGTCCGTGAGTTCGGTGGCAAAATGTATATCATGGAATTAGGCCTCACCGCTGACTTTGCCATCGTCAAGGCATGGAAAGGCGATACCGATGGGAATCTGATCTATAAAGGGACGGCACGCAATTTCAATCCGATGATGGCTACAGCCGGACGCATTACCATCGCAGAAGTAGAGGAGCTGGTTCCCGCCGGAGAATTAGACCCGAATCAGATCCATACGCCCGGGATTTACGTGACGCATATCTTCCAGGGAACAGCCTATGAAAAACGCATCGAAAAACGCACAACAAGGCTGACCGTATAGTCCACCGATATTAGTCCACACCTCTAATGAGTCCGGTTCAGATACTGAATATAATCCATCGTGACTTTTCCGCATTATTCGATATACAAATCGATTCCCGCGACGTCTTTATACTATCTCCTCTTCCTCTGCTATTTACAGAAAGTCCCGGAAACTCACTCATAATATTTATACTTTCCGAGTCACAGCTCTGTGTCGCGGATAATTCTATAGCAGCAGAGCATATTAAACAGGACATCCCATTGCCGGACAGGCACCTTTGGAACTAAGATACTTTCAGTCAATGGGTGCAGACGCTTGGTTTTGACTATATGGCCGAAGTGTGGATTAAAAAACCTCCAATATGGCCTTACACTGCGAAAAAGTGCGGTATATTATCTACTCCTGAAGATATCAGCGATACGATCAGTCGGGCAAGCCGCCTTGTCCCTGAGCTTTATAAGGTGAAAAATTATCTGGAGTATGCGCTCTATACAAGTGAACATGACCGATTCCGATACAATGCAGCATACGTGCTCAGCAGCCATAAAGTACAGACCGATGTAATTTGTGGGAGAATTACCATTCCCTTGGCAATTGATCTCGGAAGATACCCCATATACATCTTCAACATATTTAATCCTGAAGAGGCAAAAGCGTTGGTAGAAGACATCATGTATTTGCGCTATAAGGATGTCCAATGCAGATGTGTGATTTTCTTCTACAAGAACCGCGATATTTTCCCGCTGCAGTGGGATCACCATTATTTCTTAGAGCTTCTGAAATCAGCAGACAAGATTTTCAGAATTGATAGTGAAGAGGTCGATGAAGAATGGGATCAGGACGATGTGGAAGAATATGGGATAGCACAATACGGTGACCGGGCGGAAATTGATGAATACATCAAGCGTGAAAAAATTTTCGCAGCTCCCATAGATCCGTCTGCCTTTCCTGCATCATCTCCCGACACTTTTTCCTGATTCAGCTATCTCATCCCGATAATTTTGCCAGCCTGTCAGGATTCAATATGAACATTCTGCCGCTCTGGCACAAAATCCCTTTGGCACCTGCGTTGATAGCTTATCAGCGCACACAAATATTATCAACAGTAAACGAATAAAGATAAAAAATATATGGGTAAAGTAATTGGAATTGATCTGGGGACAACCAACTCCTGCGTATCCGTGATGGAAGGGAATCAGCCGGTTGTCATTCAGAATCAGGAGGGACATCGTACTACGCCATCTGTAGTTGCATTCCTCGATAACGGAGAAATCAAAGTAGGTGATCCGGCCAAGCGCCAGGCGATCATCAATCCAAAGAATACGATTGCGAGTATCAAACGCTTTATGGGGCGCCGCTTCAACGAAGTCTCCAGCGAGCTGCAAAACATTTCCTATCAGGTATCTGCAGGAAGTAATGATACCGTCCGCGTAAATATCCGTGAGAAGACGTATACGCCTCAGGAAATTTCCGCGATGGTGCTTCAGAAGATGAAGAAAACGGCCGAGGATTATCTTGGTACTACTGTCACCGAAGCGGTGATTACCGTCCCGGCCTATTTTAACGATGCTCAGCGTCAGGCCACCAAAGAAGCCGGACAGATTGCCGGACTGGATGTAAAGCGTATCATCAATGAGCCTACGGCAGCAGCCCTGGCCTATGGACTTGACAAAAAAGGCAAAGAACAGAAAATTGCTGTATTTGACCTCGGTGGGGGTACGTTTGACGTATCTATCCTCGACCTTGGCGATGGCGTATTTGAAGTAAAATCTACCAATGGAGATACGCACCTGGGCGGGGATGACTTCGATATGAAGATCATGCACTGGCTGGCAGATGAATTCCAGAGAGAAGAGCACATGGATCTGCGCAAAGATCCGATGTCGCTTCAGCGTTTGAAAGAAGCTGCCGAGAAAGCCAAGATCGAGCTTTCCTCCAGCATGGAAACGGAAATCAACCTGCCGTATGTAACTGCAGTAGATAACGTTCCGAAGCACATCGTAAAAAGACTGAGCCGTGCGAAGTTCGAACAGATCTGCGAAGACCTGATCAAGCGTACCATCGAGCCATGCCGCAAAGCATTATCTGATGCAGGCTACAAAACTTCCGATATTGACGAGGTAATCCTTGTAGGAGGATCTACCCGTATCCCGAAAATACAGGAAATAGTAAAAGAATTTTTCGGCAAAGAGCCGAATAAAGGAGTGAATCCGGATGAGGTAGTTGCCGTAGGTGCTGCCATCCAGGGAGGTGTCCTGACTGGTGAGGTCAAGGACGTACTTCTTCTGGACGTAACGCCGCTTTCTCTGGGTATCGAAACCCTCGGAGGTGTGATGACGACCCTGATCCAGGCCAATACAACGATCCCTACCCGTAAAACGGAGACTTTCTCCACGGCATCTGATAACCAGCCTTCAGTTGATATCAGCATCCTGCAGGGAGAGCGCTCTATGGCGAAGGACAACAAACAGCTCGGACGATTTATCCTGGATGGGATTCCACCGGCAGCACGAGGACTTCCTCAAATTGAGGTAACTCTCGATGTAGATGCCAATGGTATCCTGAATGTATCTGCTAAAGACAAAGCGACCGGTAAAGAGCAGAAAATCAGAATTGAAGCCAGTTCCGGGCTTTCTCAGGAAGAAATTGAGCGCATGCGCCGTGATGCGGAAGCCAATGCCGACGCTGACAAACAGTCCAAAGAGCGTATTGAAAAGCTGAATCAGGCGGATTCTCTCATATTCCAGTCTGACAAGCAGATCAAGGAATACGGAGACAAAATTCCGGCAGATAAAAAAGAAGCGATTGAGTCCTCTCTGAACAGATTGCGCATGGCGCATCAGTCTCAGGACTTGAATGCTATTGAATCTGCTTCTACCGATTTGAATGACGCATGGCAGGCCGCTTCTCAGGATATGTATGCTGCAGGAGCAGGTCAGGACGGAGCCTCAGGCGGAGATCATGAGCATGATGCAAACGGATCAGGTTCTGGTCCGGATGTAGTCGATGCCGAAGTGGTCGAGGAAGACAAATAAGCAATTTCTTTTCCCTTAGATATAAATTTGTTTTAAGCGGAGTGTCTTTCCAGATACTCCGCTTTTTTTATGGAATGCTGTTAGAGTCTATTTCCCGGCTTTCATCTGCTTCCTCTTCTCCGCCCAGGGAATGCGTTCAGGCTCCCCCGCCATAATACAGCCGTACGGAATGATCTCATCCGTGATGGTAGCCAGACTATACTTACTAATCTGATTCTTTAGCTGATCCGCATTCTTATAGGCACTGGGCAGCTCGGATATATCTACGCTACCTGACCAGAATCGGATATCCAGCCCCTGTGTCTCCTCGCGGAAAATCTCTGCTACGCTCCGATCTCCTTTGTTTAGCTTATGCTGCTTACGGCTGAGATTACGTCCCGCACCATGCGGCGCAAATCCGAGATTGTGCCCTTCCGTTCGCCCTTCTACAATTAGGATAGGCTGCGCCATATTGAGGGGAATAATCTGCCGCCCATTGCTATCCGGCAGGAATTTCATATCCACCGGAGTAGCTCCCTTCGCATGATAGAACAGATCACCTGATTTAAAGACAAAATTATGCTCATTCCAGAATCGTGTATCATTAGTAAATTCACCTGAGTGCGCCATAAGGCGAGCTATTTCATCATGTAGTACTGTATGGTTGAGCTTTGTCCAGCGGCAGATAACTTGCAGTGCTTCCCAATAGGAATGTCCCTCCGGAGTGTTGTAAGGAATCCATGCATTATGTGGAAATGT
>JBBRLW010000230.1:0-4405 GCA_038231115.1 Bacteroidia bacterium | reverse complement strand
TTCAGCTGCCTGAAAAGCAGCGATTGGTATTCCAATTGCGATACTATGATGAAATGCCTTACGAACAGATTTCACAGGTTCTGGGAACGAGTGTAGGGGGATTAAAAGCATCGTATCATCATGCAGCCAAAAAGATAGAAAACTATATCCTGAACCGCGATTAAACCTTGTATCCATTTTTAAGTCAAATTAATATGAGCATTATTGAAGCAAACAGGCATTCCGAGGAGTTAGAGCACATTGCTCCTTTTCTCGCTGCGCGTAATAAGAAAAATGCTTTTCAGACTGATATTCAGTATTTTGATGCTTTCCCTACAAAGCTTCAGGAGAAAATTATTGCTCAGAAGCGCAATACTAATTCCGAAAAGTTAAAGACTTGGTTAGGAAATATTGCTTTGACTCTGAAACCATCTTTTGCTGCGCTTGCAGTTTTTATCATTAGTTCGGGAGTGATATATTTACATCAGAATAAACCTATTGACTATCAATCCGATGTAGCTACTCAGGAGTATCTACTGGATCAGTCCAGTTCTGAAGATATCCTTGATTTAGTAGAATCTCCTGCATCTAAAGTTTCAAGACCTGTGGATAAAGCTGCTTTACAGGAATATATACTGGATAATACGGACGAATCCTTATTAAGTGAAGAAATTTAATGAAGAACTACATATACATACTTCTATTATTTCTGACATATACTGTTGGAATGAAGGCACAGACTGGAGAAGCTCCCGACATTGATACCAAGAGAGTAGGGGTTTACACCCGTGTTTTGGGATTGACTACTGATGAGGCCAAGCGATTTTGGCCTGTATTCAATCAGTATCAGGCTGAGGTAGATAAAATCACGGATGAAGAAAGAAGTCTGCGGAGATCAGCCGTTAGAAAATTCAACTCCATGACTGATTCCGAAGTGGAAAAGCTCATTGATCAGATGATGAGTCTGAAACAAAATCATCTGGATGTCCTGAAAAAATACACTAATGAGTTTAAACGCGTTATTCCCGTTAAGAAGGTGGTCTTAATGCAAAGAGCCGAGCGTGAATTTAAAAAGCAGCTATTGAGAGATTATCGCAGCAATAGGGGAGGCGGCCAGTCATTAGATGACTAATTTTGCTCAGTGCTTAGTCCCCGACAGTTTTTTCTTCAGCATTTAGCGCAAACTTCTGATTTACCCCTTGCTCTTGAAGTAAGCTCCGCATCCGGATCCTGCATTTACGACAGGGACGGAAATGCATACCTCGATATGATCTCCGGAATCGGTGTTGCCAACATCGGACATTCTCATCCCCGTGTTATCTCTGCCATTACTGATCAAATAAGTAAGTATATGCACGTGATGGTATATGGAGAGTATATCCAATCACCTCAGAATGAGTATGCTGAAGCCATACTTCAATTGCTTCCTGCACATCTGAACTCGGTTTACTTTACCAATTCTGGTACAGAGGCAACGGAAGGGATTATGAAGCTTATCAAAAGAGTATCAGGCAGAAGTAAAATCATTGGATTCCAGAATGCCTATCATGGAAGTACGCAGGGTGCTCTGAGTGTATCAGGGAATTATCAGCTGCAGGATGCTTTCATGCCTTTGCTTCCTGACACCTACATAATCCAGCCTGAAGATTTTAATGAACTTTCAAGGATCGATTACAATACTGCCGGAGTATTTGTAGAGCCATTGGCTGCGGAATCAGGTTGCAGAATCCTTTCCAAAGATTTTCTTTTAGCGTTAAGAGCAAGATGCACGGAAGTCGGTGCCTATCTGATATTTGATGAATGCCAGACCGCATTTGGACGCACAGGATCCATGTTTTATTTTGATCAGCTTCAAATTACTCCGGATATTCTCATGTTGGGCAAAGCTATTGGTGGTGGACTTCCTCTTGGTGCATTCATTACAGACAAAAAGCTAATGGATCAGCTCAGCCATGATCCGGTTCTGGGACATATTACCACATTTGGAGGTAATCCCGTAAGCTGCACCGCAGGAAAAGCAGCATTATCGGTTTTACTTGAAGACCAGCTTATCTCTAAAGTTGCCGAGAAAGAGAATTACATCAGAGAACAATTATCTCCGCTTCACAATGTTTTGGGCATATACGGAAAAGGCTTGCTGCTTGCTGTAGAGCTGGGTAGTTTTGAAAAGGTACAATCGCTTATCAGGAAATGCTACACTCGGCACATTCTTCTGGACTGGTTTCTCTTCAATAATACCTCGTTTCGCTTGGCGCCTCCGCTTAGTATTTCCATGGATGAGCTAAGTACATCCATAGAGATTATTAAACAGGAAATCGATCAGCTGTAAATCAGAATAAGCTTTTCCAGGTTCCTTTCTCTAAGGAATACTTCAACGTGGAGGGCAATGCCTCAAAAAAATATCGATTTACATTCACAGCAAAACTCGGCTGCATGTAACAGTTGATAGTACAGCCTGCACAGGCATCCAATTTTCCTTCCTGAGCAATGTTTGACTTAATCTCCTGAGAATGTCGCAGCTCATATAGCTGATCATTAATATCGTAGCTTTCCGCATTAAGGTGATAGCATGGCATAATGAGCTTATTTTCCGGAGAAATCACGATGCTGGTAGTTCCGGCCTTACAAACCGGACTATTGATATTATTACCTCCATTTTCTCTCAAACTCAGGAAAGCCTGATTAAGATAGACCATTTTTTTTCGTCCGAAGCTCCGGAGCTTATCAATAGCAGACTTGTCCAGATCTCCTCCTACATCATTATATCCAAAAATAGGATTCAAAATAAGCATCAGCTTATTCGGTAGTGTAATTTGACTATAAATGGATTCAAGCTCATCTATGTTTTCACTCGTGACAGTGAACAGTATATCCGGACGTTCGCCAAGCGCGCGGGCAATATCAATGGATTTCATTACATGGTCGAAACACGCGACGCCTCGGGATATATTGTGCTTTTCACGATCTGCAGAGTCCAATGAAAAATGAAGCATATCAATTTTTCCCTTGAGCTTATCGGCGTACTTCGGATATAGCAGCGCATTGGTCGTAACAGTAGTAATAAATCCGAGCTTCTTAGCCTCAGCTAAAAAATCAGGCAGCTGGCGATGCAGAAGCGGCTCCCCGCCGGTAAAATCAATTACTTTTACACCTAATCTTTTGAGATCTGTCAGATTTGCCTTGACATTTTCTATGGTTATATAAGGGGAAGGCTTTTCCCAAATGTCACAGAAGCTACACGATGCATTGCATCGATAGGTAACGTAGTAGTTACAAAGAACAGGGCGCTTCCGGATCAGCATTGCGGAACATTATGTCGCAATTAATGTACGGCTTCTTTGGAAAACTGTCCTTTATTCTGAAGCAAGCTGATGAGACGTGAAAAAGTGTCCTTTATTTCTTTACGATTTACTATGAAATCAACGAATCCATGTTCCTGTACAAACTCGGCACTCTGAAAACCTTTCGGTAAGTCTTTTCCAATTGTTTCTTTGATCACCCGTGGACCGGCGAATCCAATCAGAGCCCCGGGTTCAGCTACATTGAAATCTCCGAGCATGGCAAATGATGCTGTTACTCCACCGGTTGTCGGATCAGTCAAAAGGCTGATGTATGGTATTCCCGCTCTGTCCAGCAAGGCAAGGCGGGCAGAAGTCTTTGCCATCTGCATCAGTGAAAAGGCAGCTTCCATCATACGCGCACCACCAGATTTGGAAATTATTACCAGCGGCATTTTATGCTCTCGTGCGTGATCGATAGCTTTCGCAATCTTTTCTCCCACCACTGATCCCATAGATCCTCCAATAAATGAAAAATCCATGCAGGCTATTATAATCGGAGTGCCATTGATGCTACCCTCGGCTACTCGTAACGCATCACGGAGCTTGGTCGTTTTCTGTGCATCTACCAGCCGATCCACGTAAGGCTTTTTATCTACAAACTTTAAGGGATCTCCTGCAGCTAAATTCGCAATTAGCTCCGTATATCCAGCATCCAGCAGAATTTTAAAATACTGCTCGCTTCCTATTCGAAAATGATAGGCACACTCCGGACAAACATAACAGTTTTCGGCCAGCTCATGCGTTGTAATCGCTTTCTTGCAAGTCGGACACTGCGTCCATAATCCTTCCGGAACTTCTTTTTTATCCTGAGTAGAAGTTAATATACCCTCTTTTGCGCGTTTGAACCAACTCATTCCACTGCAAATTTAGGCAATTTCCAAGCCTTCAACCAGATTGATACCAAACTTGCTCTTCAGGCTGAGCAAACATAGTTTGTAGAGCATCCGTGCCCCGACATTATTATCCCATTCGTTCAATGAACTCCCTACCTCTACCAGATCAAATCCGATAATTTTTCTTCCTGACTCAAGTAAAGTCTCGAAAAGATAAATTACCTGATTGAAGCTTAATCCTCCGACTACGGG
>JBBRLW010000229.1:0-4421 GCA_038231115.1 Bacteroidia bacterium | reverse complement strand
TCCGGATAGCCAATAGGTTTGAGCATTATAGTCTTTAAGGAGCCTTTCTGTGCCGTTTTTTCCCAGCTGATCAGGTCGGAAAATCGCATAGGGACTTCCGGTGTTGCTATACTTGAGTTGAATCTTCTGCTCGTGCCAAATCAATTCCTGAGATATGGCCAGGCCTGCGCCCGAGAGATTAGCCGCCTCATCTCCAATGGAAAATCCCCATTCGCTGGAAAAGCCGTCAAGAACCTCTACACTTGTCTGAAAAACTACACCTGTAAGTCCACCGTACCAGATGGCCTTGTGGTCAGGTACGTGCGCCCATCTCAGAAATTCTATACACGAGGTTGCGATAGAATAGTTTGTCATTGAGTGGCCGATCTTATCCATCTGGAGCCACTCATTATCGTCGTTAAAAAGATGAAAATGGGATTGGGGATATTGCTTGTACCATAATTGCCATAGTCCGGTTATGGATACGGCGTACGTCACTGCTGCACCGGAGGCCAGTAGAACTACTCTCTTATTATTAATCGGAATAGTATCAGGCGTATAGTTCTGAGCTGAACATTTCAGGCAGATAAAACATATCAGGAGCGATATTAATAGCTGGAGACTCCTGTAATGCATAATTCAAATTTACAACCGTGGAGCGATTAGACCTCACAAATAGCCGAAGACTTACGTCTAAATAAAGTATATCCGAAAAAAGAGTATATTAGCAGGTGAATACCAAATGATCAACTCCGAAATATTTGAGGATGAAATCGTAAGCGGCTGTATCAATCAGGACCGGAAGGCACAGAAGCGTCTCTTTGAGATGTATTATTCTGACATGCTTTCCGTTTGTATGCGGTATATTTCCGATGAAGATTCTGCCAAAGATATCTTGCAGGAGGGATTTATCAAAGTATTTTCCAAGATAGGAACTTACACGGGTTCCGGCTCACTCAGAGGCTGGATTCATACTACGATGGTACGCACGGCGCTGGATCAGTATAGAAAGATCAGGCGAGATGCTATTGTAGAGTACGAGTCAGAAACTGATACCCGGGAACAGGCTACTATAGAATCGGATATTACGGCAGAGGAAATTCTTAAGCTTATGTATAAGCTTCCTGATTTGCAGAGAATTATTTTCAATCTCTTTGCTTTGGAAGGTTATTCTCATCGGGATATTGGTGAGGAGCTGGGAATTACCGAAGGAACATCAAAATGGTATTTATGCGAGGCGAGAAAATCTTTGCGTAAGCTCATTGAAATTTATTATCCGGTGAAAGAAAAAGTAGAATATGCGACTCAGACAAGATTTAGATAGGCTGGTTCGTAATGCATTTCGCACGCATACTCCTGACACATCTGATTCGGATGCGATGTGGAATGCGATGGCAGGTCGTATGGATGCAAACCAGAGGCGTCTGGCTTATCTCGGCGTTTACATGGCGATTTGTTTTCTGGTCACCGTCGCATTTTTCGTTCAGCATTGGTCGCACTACTCCGATATGTCTCAGAATCAATTTGAGGCAAGCGATAGCAGGCCAAATTCTGTTTCCGGAGCTCAGCCTTTTATTTTCAGTCAGCCACTTGATTATACTCAACTTATGCCTGAAAGTGATAAAGGTAGAGAGGGATTTGGTGGTAATACTTCGGCTCATTCATTGGAGAGTGTTAAAGAAAAATCATTGGCAGGGAATAGAGGTTCAGCATCGGTCTCCAATAGTAGATCGGTTGTATTTGCATCTAAAGGAAATGCATCAAGTAATTTTTGGCGAAATGGAGCATTATCTTCTTCAAAAGAAGTTAATAGCGGAGTTATTTCTCCGTCAAAATCAAAGCTGGAATTATACGCTGCAACGGATTATTATCCGGATTTAGAGAACATTTCCTCTGGAATTGCCCACCTAAACAAGAAGCCTAAAGCCAGCAGCGATAATAGTAATTCCACTGCTTATGATTTCCAGTTTCTCAATAGTATAATCACATTCTGGAATCATCCGGGATATACGGGATCAGAAGGCAATCTGTCTATTCATGCACGAGGAAACTTTTCTACGGCACGGAACGGTCATTTTCCACAGACAAATTACATTGCAGCAGCAGAATTTGGGGCTCCACATTTACACAGCAATTTTGGAGTCAGCTTTACACAGAGCCTTAGCCGATCAGAAATTGTGAATAAGGCAAGCCTTACTTATGCTTATAACCTGAAAGTTGCCGGAGGAGATCTCCGTGTAGGACTTGCTGCGGGAATATACTCCAAAACCATGTTTGGAAAAACAGATGTGCTTAGGATGCCCCTCCTCAACAATGCGATGGTTAGTCTTCGAGGTACTCAGGTACAGTCCCATGAATATACGCTTGGTATGGACGGAGGTTTGGTGTACAAACGGGGTAGCTGGATCGGCGGAGTTTCCATGCTAAACATCAACAAGCCTGAGTTCAACTATGAGAACCGAATGGAGCGCAGTACATCAGGATTTCTCGCAAAAAATATTGACATAGGTAATAATTTTATACTTCAGCCTCTTGCGGTTTTCCATCAGGAAGTTTCTGCAATAAATTATGATGCACATATTTCTTTGATCTACAAGCGCATATTTATGCTGAATGCGAATCTTCAGCAGATTCGCCCTGATCTGATCAACCCTGTTCTCGGTTTCCAGGCTGGTGTAGATGTGAAAGGCCACTTGAAAGCGTTTGCTACCTTTAGCAAGCCTGTGTTCCATTCCGAGTCTTTTTCAGAAAGAACTGAGTTAGGCTTAGGCCTAAAATATCAGCTCAACCCGTAAGGGCTTCCAGTACAGGAAAAGCACAATTACCACTTTATACCCATGTTCCAATACATGAAGCTGAAAATATCAGCCCATTCGTCTATCTGTTTGGATGTAGGCTTGCCAGCTCCATGTCCTGCTTTAGAATCAATACGGATTATTGTAGCATGTTTTCCTGAGTTAGCTTCCTGCAATGCTGCCGCAAATTTGAAAGAATGTGCAGGAACGACTCTGTCGTCATGATCGGCAGTGGTAATCATAGTAGCGGGATAATCGGTTCCTTTTTTCAGATTATGCAGTGGAGAGTATTTGATCAGGTATTCAAATTGAGACTTGGTATCGCTGGAACCGTACTCAGATGCCCAGGCATATCCAATAGTAAATTTGTGATAGCGGAGCATATCCAGAACGCCTACCTGTGGAAAGCATACAGCATATAGATCAGGACGCTGCGCCATACAGGCGCCAATGAGGAGTCCACCGTTAGATCCTCCCTGGATTGCAAGAAGCTTCGAGGAGGTATATTTTTCCTTGATGAGGTACTCAGCTCCGGCAATAAAGTCATTGAATACATTCTGCTTTTTCTCCAGCATACCCGCCTTATGCCATTCTTCTCCATATTCTCCGCCGCCCCGGAGGTTAGCCAGCGCAAACACTCCGCCTTTTTCCAGAAGGGCAATGCGCGCCGATGAAAAGGTCGGGTTGAGAGAAATATCAAATCCACCATACGCATAGAGTAGGGTAGGGTTATTCCCATTCATCTCAATTCCTTTCTTATGGACTATAAACATAGGGACCTTCGTCCCATCTTTAGAAGGATAAAAGATTTGCTTGGTCTCAAACTCTTCCGGCTTGAAGTTCACTTTAGGCTGTTTGAATATGCTTGACTTTCCTGAAGCAATATCATACTTGAATATCGTAGTAGGATAGGTAAACGAGGTAAAGCTGTAAAACAGCACTTTTGACTCTGCTTTTCCATTGAATCCAGCTACTGTACCCAGCGTTGGAAGCATAATTTCATGCTCAAGCCTTCCATCAATAGAGTACTGATATGCATGCTTCGTGGCATTTTCCATGTAGATGGCAAATATTTTTCCTCCCGCCACATGGACTTCCTGTAATACATTTATACTTTCTGAAATTAGTTTTGTCCAGTTTTTCATCTGCGGATAGGCCGGATTAACCAGAACAAGCTGATATTTTGCAGCATCTTTGTCTGTAAGGATCAACAGTTTATCTCCGATATTATCAATTACGGAATAATTGTTGGCAAAGCCCTCGTACATCTTCGAAATTGAAGAATTAGGCTTACTTAAATCTTTATAAAACAGCTCATTTCCGGACGCTGCACCTTCGGTAGCGCTAATAATAAGGAAACGCTCCTCGTGGGTAGTTCCTGCTCCGATACCTACTTTAGGACGTTTCTTATCTTCAAATATCAGCTTATCCTTAGCCTGAGGTTCCCCCATATTGTGAAAAAATATCTTCTGATTATCGTTTTGAGCAGATAGACCAGATCCTCCTTTGGGTGCATTAAATCGGGAATAATAGAATCCTTTACCGCGCCAGGCCATATCTGAAAACTTCACCCAGCGCAAAGAATCTTTAGTCTTTTTCTTTCCCGACGTTTCGAGCGCATAGATTTCCTGCCAGTCTGATCCGCTT
>JBBRLW010000228.1:0-4423 GCA_038231115.1 Bacteroidia bacterium | reverse complement strand
CCAGTAGCGCTGGTAATAAATGATACATCCGCATGCTATGGTAAAACAATTTCATTGGGGAGCGCTCCAGTATCTGGATATTCCTACAGCTGGACAGCTAAATCAGGTGGATTTAGCTCAACACTTTCCAATCCGAGTCAGGCCGCTACAGCTGACAACGTCTATAAGCTGACAGTGAAAATTACATCCACCGGATGTAGCTCATCAGATTCTGTGACAGTACACGTTCTGGCTTTGCCAATTGCCAATGCCGGACAGGATAAAAATATCTGCCCGGGTCAATCTGCACAGGTTGGAAGTACAGCACAGTCAGGTATAAAATATCTGTGGAATGATAGCAGTGGAAGCACGCTGGACACATCTTCCTCACCAGTATTCAGTCCGGTTAAAAGTTCTAAGTATTATCTGATTACCGAAAGCAAAATCACCGGATGTCAGAATTTTGATACGGTACAGATTTCTATTTTTCCAGTTATTGCTGTCAATAAAGGAACAAGTAAAACTATCTGTTATGGAGATAGTGTACAGCTTGGACTGCCCGCAGTAACAGGAAACACGTATTACTGGACCAGTAATCCTGCAGGATTCTCAAGCAGCATCTCAAATCCATATATAAGTCCGGTTAAAACAAGTACATATTATCTTACCCAGATTTTGACGTCCACCGGATGCAAACGCACGGACTCGGTTGTAGTGAATGTAAATCCATTACCTGCTCCGAACGCTGGAGCGGATAAAATTATCTGTCTCCATGACTCAACAACTATTGGCCTTGCTGCCGCGTATATGAGCGGTAATTCCTATCAATGGACTTCCAATGGTACGATACTATCCGATACGAACAGCTTTATTTCTGTTAGCCCCGTTTCTACCCGCTATTATAAGCTGCGAGAAACGGAGAAGTCAACCGGATGTAAGTCAGTTGATTCGGCATTGGTAACAGTGAATGCGCTCCCAATCGTGAAAATACTTGGGGTGGATTCAATATGCTCATCTTCTGCTGCGGTAGTAAGTGCCTTCACAAAAGGAGATACTTATTCCTGGAAAGTTGATTCTGCAGCTTTCATCACTTCTATAAATTCCGATAGTCTGAAAATTAGTGGTTATAAAGGCAAATCAGTCCACATTTCACTTAATGAAAAAGACATCAATGGATGCCGGGATTCTGCAAGCAAGGATATTTCGATTGTTCCCCTGCCTTCAAATCAAATTATGGGAGATACTGCAATTTGCCGCTTGGCATCTTCCTGGTATCGAATTAAGAACAATATCTTAAACTCCTATATCTGGACAGTCAAGGGCGGTAAAATCCTTGTAAAATCATCCAATGATTCAATTCAGGTTAAATGGGATACCTCAGGATCAGGTTTTGTAAATGTTTCGGAAAGCAATCCATTTGGATGTAATTCGAACTATAGCCTGTCCGTCAGGATTCATCAGTTGCCTGTTCCTTCAATAAAAGGAAACAATGTAGCCTGTAATAATTCATTGCAATTGTATTCTACTCTGCTAAATCCAGGGAGCAGCTACAAGTGGACAGCTACGGGAGGTAGCGGCTCGGTAAATAGTACAATGGATAGTCTTAATTGGAAGTTTACTACTTCAGGTACCCAGACTGTAAAGGTTACTGAAACTAATTTCTATGGATGCTCGGATTCGAGTCTGATCAATATCACCGTAAATGCGCTTCCTTCTCCTAAAATTACGCTTGCCAAGTCAGCTATTTGTGAAAAAGAATTGTCATTTGCGTCTACCGTTTATAGAAATAAATCCTTCTTGTCATGGAGTGTGCCTGGATCAGTAAGTTCCGTAAATTCCACTGGTGATACTGTCCGATATCGATATGGTAAAGCAGGAAGCTACACAGCTTACCTGACTGAAACTGATTCTAATGGCTGTTCCGACTCTGCTAAAACAGCCCTTCAGGTGAATGCACTGCCCAAGCCCCTTATTGCTGGAAAAGATACTTTCTGCAGGAATGAAACTTCCATATTTAGCTCTTCAAAAATTGCAGGGAACTTGTGGAAGTGGATCAGCTCAGGTGGAATCAAAGTATCCGGATCCAGTTCCTCAGATACAATTAGTGTGAAGCTTACAAAAGCCGGAATTGATACGATCAAGCTCATCGAAACAACTTCGGCAGGCTGTACAGATTCTGTTTCAAAAACATTGGTTATCAATAGATTACCTATGCCGTCCATTTCTGGCAGATCATCCTTCTGTCAAAATTCAGATCAGGTATTTAGAAGCCTATTGAATAAAAAGTCTGGATATAGCTGGATGGTGAATCCAATATCTGGCTCAAGTGTTTACACCGGATTGAAAAATGATAGCCTCTCCGCTAAATTTTCTGTAACCGGAACGTACGTCCTAAGCTTAACTGAAACAGATAGTAATGGATGTTCTGACTCAGCAATAAAGAGTGTAACAGTAAATGCAGTTCCGGTTATCAAAATTCAGGGAGATACTGCTATTTGCGGTAATAGCTCAGGTATGTACAGGATCATTAAAGAGCCTAATACCGTCTATAGCTGGAATAGTTTAAATTCTTCAATTACGGTATTAGCTGGATCTGATTCAGCCCTGATTTCTAAATACAGCACCCGGAACGGTTGGGTCAGAATCAATGCAGTGAATAGCAATGCATGCTCTGCTCAGGATTCATTCCAATATCGCGTCAAAACGGTTCCTGCTGTATCTATTGTCGGGAAAGATTCAGTCTGCCAAAATTCAATCTCTACACTTCATGCTGGAATCGCAGGCGACTCTGTATATAGCTGGAAGACTGGTTCTACAGGGTCAGCAATATTGAGAACCTCGCAAGACTCGGCATTTATCAGATGGGACTCAACTTTTAATCAGACAATTCATCTAACCCAGACTAATAGGGAAGGTTGTACTGATTCCATTAGCAAGTCTATTTTTGTAAATCCTCTACCTCTTCTGGTGATTAATGCCAGCACAGCAGTTTGTCGTGAGAGTTCACTAATTGCAAGTACCAGTCTGCTCTATAAGAATTATGCTTGGTCTGCAAAAAATGGAAATATTCTGGGAGCTTCCAATAAAGATAGCCTTAACCTGAGCTATAAAGGAAATTCGGCGCTTAGTGATACTCTCTATCTGAAGGTAATTGATAATAATGGTTGCTCTAATAGTGCCAGTAAAGGCATAACAATCAGAAATTTACCCAATGCCAATTTTACAGGAGTAACCAAAGTCTGCGGATCGTCTTTACAGACGTATAAAGCAATTGACACCCTTTTAAATAACTACAGCTGGACAGTAAAAGACTCCGTCAGTACTAAAGCTTCCGCAATCAAATCTTTGAGTGTAAGTCTTAAGGCCTCTGACAGTTACATGATTCAGCTGCGTACATCTGACTCTTTCGGATGTAGTGATAGCTCTACCAAATTGATCAAGACTTATCCTTTGCCGTATGCCCATATTACGGATCACTCCCTATCCTACTGTTTGCAAAATACTCAACATTTCAGCATTGATAGTCTGAATTCGGGTAGTACGGTTGTATGGAACGCAGGAACAGATAACACAATCATTATCAAGAGCACGGATAGTATTTCTGTAAGGGGAATCAATTCAAATCCTAAAATGATTAAGGCAACTGTTAGCTCATCTGACGGATGTGTTGTCTCCAATTCTCTAACGTATGTCCTCCATGATGCGCCTCCCATCTTTACTTTTACAGCCAAAGATGTGTGTGATGGTGTAATAGCTGATTTTCAGAAGACAGATACGGCAATAGTATCTGGCCTAAAGAGCTTTGTCTTTTCTTATGGGGATGGATCACAGGATATTGCAGGATACAAACACTTTACAAAACTGTACTCCAAACCTGGGACTTATACTTATTCTTATGTAGCACAGGACTTTAATGGATGTAAATCTACCAATAGCGGGACTGTTACTGTCAATTCTAAACCTATAGCCGACTTTAAAGTTCCTGCCTTATGCTCTGATTCACTATATACCATAGATGATAAATCGATCGGATCTGACAGCAGTAGATGGTCCGTAGATGGACTGGAAGTATCAAAAAGTAGAAATCTCGACTTCCATACGAAGGGATATGCCAATGCCAAATATATATCCCTAATAGCTTTGAACAAGTATGGATGCTCCGACACTTTAGCTCAGAATCTCAAAGTAAATCAGAAGCCGGAAGCCCGATTCTTCACAATAGAGCTCTATACCAATGAGTTCATGGTCTCGTCTGCACAAACGGCTTCTTCAGGACAGGATTTCTGGAAAATGAGTAAGCAGCTAGATAGTGTTGAAAGTCTGAACAGCTATGTGCACCTATATCCGGGTACCGGAAGCTATCAGGTGCATCATTTAAGGATTAATGAGGCCGGCTGTAAGGCTGTGTCTGATTCAACAATTACTATCAATTTTGACCCAACTT
>JBBRLW010000227.1:0-4431 GCA_038231115.1 Bacteroidia bacterium | reverse complement strand
CCAGGGTTGAACCCCTGCGCTACAAACATCACCACCCCTACGGGGTTCTACACATCATATTGTGCGGTGTTTTGATACAGACAGTCCGCGCCCCTACGAGGCTAAATGCGTTTGTGGAGGGTTATAGCGACGGGATTATAAATCCCTATTCTATCCAGCGACGGGATTACAAATCCCGTCGAGCGTGTAATATTCCGAGCATTGTACATAGACACTCGTAAGAGCTATGTACCTCAGGCAATATGCCATTTCATATAATCAACTGATCAACATCAATCCTCTATTACTCCCGGGGTACCGGATCATAGCCATGTCCGCCCCAGGGATGGCAGCGGCCTATTCTTTTGGCAGCTAAAGCGCCTCCTTTGAGCACGCCAAAGCGCTGAATGGCCTCGAGCGCATATTCAGAGCAAGTAGGCGTGAATCGGCAGGCATTCGGCAAATAAGGAGAAATTCCGTGCTTATAGAAGCGAAGCAGTCCCAGCAGGGGAAGCTGCATCAGGGATACCGGCTTCTTTGCGGGCAATACGCTGGAAGATTTTTCGGACGGCTTTTTCAATCTCGTGATAGTCAGCAATCTCTTTGCCGATATAATTCAATGACATAAGATACTGATGTGCCTCCGGCATCTGTGCCTGAAAAATATGACGGTTTAGCCGGTAGGCCTCTCTTAGGCGCCTTTTGAGCAGGTTCCTGTCTACGGCGTGCTTAAAATTCCGCTTGGGTACGGAAATCAAAACGAGCGCCGCTGCGGAACCGGGTTCTGCAGGGCGCTCGTGTATTTTGTATTTCATGGAAAGCGGATGGGCAAACTCGGATTGTACCTTACCACCCTCCGAACCACTATATAGCTTACGGATCAGCTTATCGCTGCAGAGCTTTTCGGACTTTGGAAAACGATAGTCCATACCATTATTCTCTGCTTCCGGATTTCAGGCGGCCAGCACCCGGCATCCGATTAGCGCTTGTGAAGCTTGACGTCAGATACGGTCAGCTTGTGGCGACCTTTAGCACGACGGTTGGCAATAACGCCACGTCCACCATCGGTGCTCATTCTTTCACGGAATCCGTGCTTATTTCTTCTCTTTCTATTCGAGGGTTGGAAAGTCCTTTTCATTTCGCAAAAATTGGAAGGGCAAAGGTAGGAAAAATAATGCTTAGATAATAGCTAATAATTAGGATATCGTATATCTATCTGCAATCCTTGCTGATGCCTAATTGCCGTAGCGTCTCCGCTCGTCCTCCATTTTGCGGAGCGCAACGTTCGCCTCATCCACCATTTGCTGTGCATTGCGGTAGCCGGAGACTTTGTGAATCACATTGCGGTGCTTGTCGAGGAATAGAAAAGTCGGTACCGAGGATACGCCCCAGTTGCTGGCGCGGAAATTATGCAAAGGATTCTCCGTATTGAGCTTCTTGCAGGTAAAATGCTGATTGAAGAATGTCCCAACTTCGCGGTTGCCAAAAACGTATTCCATGCGCTGGGAGAAGTTACAGTAGGTAGCTCCTACAAAAACAAAGATCGGTTTATCAACGTCACGGGCTATTTTAGCCGCTACGCCCCAGTTACCATCAACAAAGCGGGTCCCTTCTCTTTCGTTGGTAAAAGCAGTCAGAAGAAGGATCAGCACTACGCTCAGCAGTGATGTCCGAAGGGTATGGAAACATAATTTCCTCAAAATCAAATCAAAGGTCGGAAAAAATGTAGAGTTCTATCGCAAATTCTATGATTATTAATGCCTGAATCGAAGTTACAAAAAGGATTTCTAATATCCATGCCTTATTTCTGAAATTCTGAGAGAATTCTCGGGGCAAAATCCGGATAAAGCCGATCGCCATTTCCCGTTACCTTTGTCTCCGATATGCTTCCTTCTTTTTCTGCCGCCCTGGTGATCTTTCTCGTCACCATCGGAATCAGCCTGCTCGCTTTTGTCCGCCGTGACCTGGCGTATCAGCTTGCTTTCTCTCCCTACCGCTTCTTCCACAGCCGGCGGTACGATACCATCCTGACCAGCGGCTTCATCCACGGAGACCTTCAGCATCTGCTCTTCAATATGCTGAGCTATTTCTTCTTTGCCTTCAGGCTCCAGGAATTATTTGTCGCGCGCATCGGAGACTCCATGGGACAGGCAGCCTTTCTGCTGCTGTATCTCCTGAGCATCATCTTAGCCGACATGTATAATCTCTTCCATGACCGGAATAATCCGAATTACATGTCTCTGGGAGCTTCCGGAGGTATTGCAGCCGTGATTTTCAGCGTTGCGTTGCTGGATCCCGGGATGTCCATCTACTTCATGTTTCTGCCGATTCCCATTCCAGCACCCCTGTATGGAGTACTATATATCGCGTATAGCTTCTATGCGCAACGCAGAGGATTGGGCGGCAATATCAATCACGCAGCACACATCGGAGGCGCATTTGCGGGTATAGTGCTGACGCTGATCATGTTCCGTAGCTCCGGACAGGAGTTTCTGGCAATGATCCGTGAAATGACGGGAATTTACTTCTAAGGATTAGGAAGCGAGGAGCGTCTTGATAAACGTATATCCAACGCTGGTGAAAACCAGCATACCAATCCCGATCAGGATGTAGTACATGGCACGGGAAATTTCTTTCCGGTTGTAGGGCAACACTTTAGCGACTAACCAGGCTACCACCAATGAGTTCGGAACAATAAAGTAGTAGGTTGACCAGAGGAATTTATCCGAGAACCAGTTGAAGAAGCTCAGCGGAAAATTCAGCACATACTGATAGAAGATATAGGTCAGGATTTCAAACGCCGACAGGTTCCGCGTTGACTCCGCCTGGCCTGATAGCAGTCCGAAGTTATCCGTGCCGGCTACAATCAATACTGTCACGATCAACAGAAAGATATATAGCAGCATGAACTGCGAGTAATATGTAGTTGTGCTTCTACGGATAGCCATAATAAAATCTTTGGCAGGCTGTGGAGATTTCTCTACAATATTAGAAAAAAGTTCTGGATAATTTGGGAGTTTCCAAAAAGATAATCTTGCGCGCTCCTGAGCCTGCTTTTGCATCAAAACGCCTGATTCCGGAGAGAAATTGCAGGGATTAGCGGGAAAATCCGCGCCCTGATCTGATTGCTTACCTCGGGCATTAGTGGATATATGGTTATGCTGATGAATCCGCTTCCTTATATAGCTGCGTTTTTACTGCAGATTTTCTGCTTTCCTTACAAAGCACCTGTGCAGGCCATTTCCGGCCTTTTATGCGATTTTCCCCTGCATAGAATTGCCTTGTGATTTTGATGGGAATGAAAGTATCAGGAGTAGTGAAGATCGCTAAAGAGGAAATTGTCCGCTGCCGTTTTAAGGCAGAAGAGGTTTTAAAAGACTATGTGTCCCTGCGGGAACGCAAGTCCAATCTTTTCCGGGCCATGATTCTTGGTAATGCCTATCATTTCAGCTGCCGGATAGAATTCGAATCCGATCAGGGGATGTGCTCCGTGGAGACACCGGTCTGGGAACTGACAAATAATTATGTCATTTTTCAAAACGGAACCACGATGCCAATTGGGAGCATCCACCGTGTATTTGTCTAAGGTTTTTCATAGTATATTGAGTTTCTAAGTTTCCAAAGGCGGCCATCAGGTCGCCTTTTTTTTTATATATCTATCCCGCTGAAAATTATTCCTGGGCTAATGTATAATTGATGCGTTTTTTGCATATTTGCCAATGTAGGGAGTGTATCCCGAGTATATGTTTAGAAGGGGATTATCAGCAGCCGTATTTGTGCTGCTCATCAGCTGGACAGCAGCTTTTCATTCATCATCGGATTTTACTTCCGCACAGCTGAAGCAGGCCACGCGTCATGCCGCAGCTGAGTTTTATCAGCATATCCGCCGGCAGGAAGTGCGGGACTCCATCGGAAAAGTCATGGCACGTCAGCGCCGCGCCGATAGTATGGCGTATGTGATCCATGTCAGGCATCAGCTGGTGGACTCCGTGATGCGTGCCTATTGCCGCAAATACAATTTCAACGGAGCCTTAATGATTACTGAAGATAATCAGCTCGTATATAAATCCGCCCTCGGATTCACGGATTATACCCGCCGCCAGTATATCAGCGAGAATACACCTTTTCAGCTGGCATCGGTCTCCAAACAGTTCACAGCCATGCTGATCATGATCCTTCAGGAGGAAAGCCGCCTGAATATCCATCAGAAGGTCATCGATTTTTTGCCGGACTTTCCTTATCCGGATGTAACGCTGATGCAGCTGCTTCAGCATACTTCGGGGATTCCGGAGTATATCAATGATAAGAAGCTTGACAAACAGTTTCCGAAGTTTGCCATCCGTAATAGCGATCTGCTTGCGATGCTGGTGCGTAATCAGTTGAAGCCGGAGTTTGAGTCCGGTGCGCATCATCGTTATAATAATACCGGATACGCCATGCTCGCGCTGGTTG
>JBBRLW010000226.1:0-4464 GCA_038231115.1 Bacteroidia bacterium | reverse complement strand
TAGCGCCGGGTTTTCAACCCTGCGCTAAAACGCAACCCTCGGAAACCAAGAACTTCCATTCAAATTCCGCCCCATCCAGTCCTCTGAACATTTTACCTTTGCAGCTCCCCATAAGAGGAAAATGCATGATGAAAACACTCTTTATTCTGATAATCTCCGTCCTGAGCCTGCAAAGCCTCAGCGCGCAATCCCGTGATTCCACCACAGCCGGCACCACCAAAGTCCCTTTTGAGGGCTATGATCTCACCTGGGTCAACGGACAAAACCGCCAGACCAATTTCCCGATGGTCGTAAAGGACTCCGCCGGAGAAGTCGTCGTCACCGGAATGGCGTATGTGGATGCCTATTATAACTTCAACTTCCACCGCCCCAAGGATAATACGGAAGTAGCCTCGAATACCGTCGGGAGGCACAATGAAATGACCGTTAACCTCATCAGCCTCGGACTGGAATCATACTACCACAATTTCATCGGCAGAGTATGGTTCCAGACCGGAAACTCACTCAATTTTGTCCAGGATGCCGATCCCTCCGTACTGCGCGGACGCAATACCTCCACGGCTAATCTCCGGAATTTGCGGGAAGCAGGAGCCGGCTATCATTTTGACAAATGGTACGGAATAAATCTCGAGGCCGGTATATTTATGTCATACATCGGATTGGAGTCCTATTTAACACAGGAAAACTGGAGCTATCAGCGCTCCATTGTCTGTGACATGACAGCCTTCTATTTTTCTGGCGCACGATTACAAATTTTCCCTACAAAAACACTCAAAACGGAGATCTGGCTTGTTAACGGATGGCAGACCTATAACTCCTTCGGAAAAGGCCCGGGAATAGGCAACTCGACCTATTTCCGCCCCAATGAGAATATTCAGGTCGTCGGGAATTTCTACTACGGACACGATAACCGTGATCAGAAGATTGCGCGGTTCCACCATGATAATTCACTCGTAATCCGATATGTTAATAAAAAGTCATCCAAAGGGATCAGCCAGGCTGCATTCAGCCTGAATAATCACTACGGATTTCAGCAGGGTGGGGGAATTAATCCCGCGCATAATTATATGCTCGGAACCTCTCTTGCCAACCGATTATGGTTCAAACATAACAAGCTTGCCTGGACTTTGAGAGGTGATTATGTGGCCAACCCCGGCGTATATCTTGGATTTCAGGAATACGGACTTACCCCCGATCCGGCCAATAATCCGGTGCTGAAAGCCCTGGCAATGAATAAATATCCGACACTCCAGATGTATACCTTCACTTCTACCGTCGATATTATGCCCGGTGAGCACGTCACGTTCCGGATAGAATACTCCTTCCGCGGATCCAATCTGCCTTACTATGCCGGACCGGGCGGAACCACTTCTCCGACGGGCTTTGTAGATAATTCAAGCACCGCATTTCAGCCCGATTTAAGAAAATCGGAAAACAGAGTACTTTTTGCAGTAAATTTCAGGCTCTAATTGAGCTGCTCCCCTGCATGAATCCGCCAATTCCGGAAATAACCAATCTGCCGACCTCTTCTGCCGGAAGCGCTGTGGTGGAAGCACCTCCGGTAGCCCATCTGCAGCTATCGGAAGTCGTTACGAAGGTCGAGGCACTCGTCAGGCGGGAGTTCTCACAGACCGTATTCTGGATCGTAGCGGAAATATCATCGCTAAGCTTCGGAAAATCAGGCTATTGCCGCATGGAGTTATGCGAAAAGGAGCAGGGAACTTCCTTCCTCAAAGCCAGCATCAAAGGATACATATTCCGCCCCAAAGCGGAGCAGGTACTGACGCATTTCCGGCAGCAGACCGGACGCGATCTCCAGAAAGACATGCGGATCCTTTTCCAGGCGCGTATAACGTTTCACAAGCAGTACGGCCTCAGCCTGGATATTGACTTC
This sequence comes from Bacteroidia bacterium, assembly GCA_038231115.1. GTDB lineage: Bacteria > Bacteroidota > Bacteroidia > CAILMK01 > CAILMK01 > JBBRLW01. The sequence continues at coordinate 2,570 of JBBRLW010000226.1, read as the reverse complement.
ATCGAGCCGCTGTTTACCCTCGGGGAGCTTCAGCAGGCAAGGCGCCGAAGTGTCAGCCGTTTGCAGGAAGCCGGAGAGTATCACCTCAACCGTTCCCTGAGCTTTCCGATCGTGCCACAGCGGATCGCCATTATATCTGCCTACGATGCCAAGGGATATCAGGACTTTGTGAGCAAGCTGGAAGCCAACTCACACGGAATACTGTTCAGGCATAGCCTATTCCCTGCGGTCATGGCCGGAGCCATGGCACCGCAGGATATCTGCCGACAGATCATTGACATTTTCAAGCGCGCAGACCATTACGATGTCATTGTCATTGTGCGCGGCGGTGGCGGATTCATGGATTGTTTCGAGGACTACAAGCTTGCCCGTGCCGTGGCCCGCGTACCGATTCCGGTATTGGTCGGGATCGGACATACTTCAAATAATAGCCTCGTGGATGAGGTAGCGCATCACTCGGCGATTACGCCGACTGCCGTAGCCGATTTTCTCATTGAGCGTGTCATCAGCTATGAGCGCCAGATGGCAGCGCTGCATACCCGCATCCGAAGGGAAGCATCCCGTACCCTGGCGATATACAGCCAGCAGGCGGAGCATCAGCACAAAACCTTTCGGCGCATGGTCTATCAGTTTACCTTCCGGAATGATGCCCAGCTCGTTCAGCTGCGCCACCGATTAGAGCGAGAATCCGCAGACATGCTCAACGATGCCGCACATCAGATACAGACGCTGGAAGCCAATACTGCCATCCGAGCCAAAAAGCTCCTATATGACTATCTCTGCCGTGTAGATAGCTTCTCCGGACGCATTCAGCGCGGAGGCAGATCCCTGCTGAGCACGCAGATGGTGCATATCAACCACACCGAAGAAAAAGTCAGGCTGCTCGATCCGCGTAATATCCTCAAACGTGGATATTCGCTCACTACACTCAACGGAAAAGCCATCACGCGCGCCTCGGAAGTCAAATCCGGAGATACGCTTATTACTCAATTGTTTGAGGGTCAGCTCATCAGCCGCGTGGAAAACAAAGACGAATAATTATCAGATATGACAAACGAAGCCATCAGCTATAAATCAGCCCAGGACGAGCTGGAGCAGATCATGCAGGACATAGAATCCGGAAACATAGAGGTAGAGGAGTTGGCCGCGAAGGTTCAGCGGGCTTCATTTCTGATTTCTACCTGCCGCGAAAAATTGCGCTCCGTAGAGCAGAGCGTCGAAGACATCCTCGAAAATATGGATCAGGGTAGCGACGCTTCCGGAGCAGAAGAGTATCCGGAAAACTATACCAGATAGTCCCCCAAGAAGCGGTAGAAGCTAAAGTCAGGGGATTGCGCAGCCATCCGGAGCGATTCAAGGAGCTGAATCCGGCTCAGGTCTTTCATCCGGTGTGCGGAAATGAGCTGCCAGGCTTTTTCAGCCAAAAGCTGATTTTTCAGTGGCCGATCCGCCTGTAGTGCTATCTGATGGTCAATAGCCTCAATCAGAGCGGAAATTCCCTCTTCTCTGGTGGCAGTAACCGGAATAATCGGAATCGGCTGATGGGCATATTTATCCCGATGTGGAAGCAGCTTTTTCAGATTCTGAAGGAACATGGCAGACCCCGGGCGGTCAGATTTATTGACCACAAATATGTCTGCAATCTCCATGACCCCTGACTTAAGTGCCTGAACGTCATCTCCTCCCTCCGGAACCAATACAACGATGGTACAGTCGGCCAGACCTGCTATTTCTACTTCTGACTGTCCCACACCGACAGTCTCAATCAGGATATAGTCAAATCCGCCGCTGCGCATTACATCTACTACTTCAATCGTCTTGGCGGATAGTCCACCCAGAGAGCCACGCGTAGCCAGCGAGCGTATAAACACCTGAGGATTATTGAAATGCCCGGCCATACGGACACGATCGCCTAATAAAGATCCGTAATTGAAGGGACTGGTTGGATCAACGGCCACAATGCCGATGCTTTTGCCTGATTCCGTAAGCTGAGTAATCAGCGCATTGATCAGCGTGGACTTTCCGGCACCGGGCGGACCCGTGATTCCGATGACGGGAATATCAAATGCCTCGGCAGGTATATCTCTCAGAATCTGCTGCCATCCTTCGGACTCATTCTCTACCAAAGAAATAGCTCTTGATAGGGACCTCATTTTATTGAAATCCCAGTCAAGAGCTTTATTCTTAACCCTTGAGGCTGGTAGTTCCTCGCGGGTGATGTTTTCCTTCAAAGGAAGTGCTTAAACTACTTGGTTCTGGTCTGAACGTAGTAACGGAGGCTATCTGCCATGTTGGATCCGGTGGAGTAGCGTGCTACTTTCTCGCGGATAGTCGCTTTGAAGCTCAGTTCTGATTTAGACTGGGTTTCACATTTAATGCAGGTGGAAATATGCTTGCGCACTTCTTCCATTTCTGCGTGGCTCAGCTCCTGGTCTGCATAGAGCTGCATTTTTTCTTCAATCTGTTTGCAATTCATCATATTAGTGAAATATCGTGTAAACAATTTATAAATGTCCGCTATCTGGTATTAGCTGACACTGTATCCGCGCTTCTCGGCATAGTCTTTCAAC
>JBBRLW010000225.1:0-4471 GCA_038231115.1 Bacteroidia bacterium | reverse complement strand
GCGAGATAGTTTTCTGTGAGGGTACGGCAGACGGTTGTCGGCCCTGATATCGTGGATGTGAGCGTACATACAGCCGTAGCTATTCCGGAGAATTTGGCCAAGAAAACATCATTGGCTCCTGCATTAGTAGTCTGATAGGCACCTGAAGTCGCAACGCCCGAGGTACTGGTAGTATAGCCAGTTATCAGGGTATTTCCTGAGCCATCTATGGCAATGCCATAGCCCCCGTCAACCGTATTTCCGCCATAATAGCTTGCATAGGTTCTGGATCCTGAACTAGAGAATTGAGCCAGATAAGCATCATCATTTGCTGCGGGTAGAGATTGATAGGCTCCCGACGTAGCAATGCCAGAGGTGCTGGAAGTAACTCCCGTTACTAAACCACTCCCAGAGCCATCTACTGCGATATCATATCCGTATTCATCACCGCTCCCTCCATAATAGGTACCCCAACTTAGCGAGCCAGAACTCGAGAATTTAGCTACTACTGCATCATACCCAGAGGTACCCGTATAGGCAGTTTGATAGGCTCCAGAAGTAGCGATTCCTGTAGTACTTTTTGTATACCCTATAATCAAGGCATTACCTGATCCATCTACATCTATTCCGCGGCAAAAATCAATCGAATTTCCTCCATAATATGTGGCCCAGGTTCGTGTCCCAGAACTAGAAAACTTAGCCAGAATTATATCCCATGTTCCTCCTGCATTAGAAGTCTGATAAGCACCTGAGGTAGCAATGCCAGAGGTACTTGATGTATATCCAGTAACAAGAGAATTTCCTGAGCCATCTATAGCAATACCAAATGTATAGTCGCCATCGTTTCCTCCATAATATGTAGACCAGATTCTTGAGCCTGTGTTAGAAAATTTAGCAACATAAGCATCAGTATTACCTGCATTAGAAGTCTGGTAGGCACCAGAAGTAGCTATTCCAGATGCACTGGATGTAGCGCCAGTAATATGAGGATTGCCTGATCCGTCTAACGCGATAGATTTTCCATCATCGGAACCACTTCCACCAAAATAGGTTGCCCACGTTCTTGAACCCGTACTGGAGAATTGAGCAATGTAAGCGTCATAAAGTCCTCCTGCATGTGAAGTCTGATAGGCGCCCGAAGTAGCTATACCTGATGAGCTGGAAGTAACTCCTGTAATAAATGAGTTGCCTGATCCATCTACGGCAATATCATTCGCATAATCATCTTTGACTCCCCCATAATATGTGCTCCACAAGCGGGAACCAGAACTCGAAAACTTGGCAATAAAAGCATCATAAAATCCTGAACCTGTCAAACTTGTCTGATATGCACCTGAAGTTGCAATGCCAGAGGTACTATAAGTTTGTCCGGTTATTATAGAATTACCTGACACATCTACAGCAACAGCTCTTCCATAATCATCACTCTTTCCTCCGAAATATGTAGCCCAAACCAAGCTGGGATCTACGACCAATGTCCTGGTCGCATCATACTTCGCGGAGAAGCTGATCGTATTCTCGGACAGTGCATAGCTGACCAATACTTCCGTTCCGTTTTCCTGAACAAACGAGCGGGGGATCATTTCTGTGATCTCACCCTCAGCAGTAGCGATGTGCAGCTTGCCGGACTCGAGTTTCAGACTGTTGGCTCCGGCGTATTTCATGCGTACATCGGAGAGTTTCCCGCCCGGATGCACGACGATGTCGTATTCTAATTCTCCTTCTTTCTTCGCCTGGAATACAATGTCTACGTGCGGATAGATGTTCTTATAGGTCAGCTTTGCGTAAGAGTGGATATTGCTGGCACCTTTTTCACCGGTAATGTGGGTGAAGTAATTGGTGTAGGAGGCTTCGGCTTTGTCCGAGACCAGCTCGGCATCAGAATTGGATCCCTCAAAACTGACATCCACGCGGTGTATTTTGTAGCTGATGTCCTCAGGTTCTTTGAATTTGCCTTCGGGTTGATTCTTTTTTTCTGCTGATTTTGCTCTCGGTTTAATCTCTTGAGATACTACCTCATAGGAGAGTCCCTGCTGCTTCATGACGGCTTTGAAGCCGGGTGCAGCATAGATAAAGCGGACATCCTTACGCACGTTTCCTTCAAGGTCAGCTACCTGACCCTTGTTCTCCGTGAAGCGCGAGGCCTGACGGGTGGCATAGTTCTGCACCGTCTTCGTGGACGGTGTTCCTGCGGTGAGCGGGGCATAATTCAGGCCGCAGGCAGCCATAATTATGAGCAATACTGATTTTCTCATAGAGTGTTGAAATCTAAATTCCGAGCAAAGCTAAATACTTTTATCGGATTAAATTATCCTTTAAGATTCCTTAATATGGAAATTGCTCTCTTAGTGCACTCATGCGCGAATCCGTCCTATATGATTAAAGGTCTGATTATGAAAACAAAAAGCCCCTGTCATTGGTATGGCAGGGGCTTTTTTAGTAAACTGATTTGATTTCAATACAAGTCAGTGTAGATTAATAATTTGGTAGAATATCCAAATTCAGCAAATCTGATATTATCGTCTATTATCTCAGATTCCCGTCAGGACTATTGGGCACCGTTGTTCCATTATAGCTCGGATTCTGATTGGGTGTCACCACATTCGGAGAAGTACTATTGTTGGGCGTAGAGTTGTTATAGTTCGGATTGGTATTTCCGTTAGGGTTATTATAGTTCGGATTGGTATTGGCGTTGTTCAGGTTGCCATTGGTACCTGATTGTCCGTTATATCCGGCACTGTTAGGATCAGTATTGTAATTGGCATTTGGATTTGTGGTCGTCCCCTGATTTGATCCATCCGTATTGGTTCTGGTATTTCCGGTGTTATTATACCCGTTCGTACGTGGATTTGTAACGGCAGCGCCATTAGGATTCGGATCAGGAGCAGTATTCATATTTTGGTTAGATCCGTTGGTATTGATATTTTGTCCGTTATTATTCATAGCGCGGCGCTCATTGGGACGGGCTCCCGGATCGTATGGGGCTCCGGCAGTATTACCATTTGTCCGCACTTTAACAGCATTTGTGGTGCGGCGCATGGATGTAGTTCCACCGCTTTTGGTCATTTTTTTCGTGGATTTATGTATCGTTTTAGATCCCGTGCTGGTAGATTTCATCTGCTGGGTCCCCTGTCCGGAGTTCATTTTGCCGGAATTCATACGGTTAGTGTTGGTGGTGCTGCCCATAGTCGAGCCTTTCGGCTGAGCACCAGAATTTTGTGCCATTGCGCCGAAATTCAGGAGTATGCTTCCTGCGAAGATAATGGCAGTTTTTGATAGGTTATTCATAAGAATTATGTTGATTGGTTAGTGTAAATACACTTCAACAGGGAAAAGTATTCCTTAAAGGATAATATAAGTGAGGGGATAATGCTATCATCAGCCCTTCAAGGAATTACAGCATAAAGTAAAAAGCGCTACAATTCCTTTCTTATACGCTCTGCAATAGCAGCGAGTTCTTCGTGTCCTGGATGCATCTTGATACGCTCAAAGTTTATATCTGACACGGTCTGTAGGGGCACCAGATGGACGTGGGTATGTAGAACCTCGAGTCCGATAACCGCAATGCCTACTCGTTTGCAGGGAATTGCCCGCTGAATGGCCGGTGCAATAGTCCGGGCAAAGCTCCAGAGACCGGAGTAGGTATCGGTATCCAGTCCGAAGATATAATCTACCTCTATTTTAGGCACCACCAGGGTATGTCCGGGGACGAGAGGAGTAATGTCCAGAAAGGCGATAAACTGATCGTCCTCGGCAATTTTATGGGAAGGCAGCTCGCCTGAAATGATCCTCGAAAATATGGAAGCCATGCTGCGAAGATAATGCAATATTGCCCAGTCCGGAATTGACTACCCTATGATCTGTTGAGATACGATCGTGCTATATAATATCCTTTCCGGACAGTTAATATAGGAATGAAAGCCTGAATCTGAAGGATGAACAGCTTCCTGAGCGGTGCATAGAATACATTGGATATTTCGAGGGCAATAAGTACAGTAAATAAAGTCGCAATCGGGGATCCAATTAATCCGATGTTCCGGATCAAAATATAGTTCAGAATGATATTGAATATTGCTGCCATAAGTGTTGTCTGGAGCAAAATCTTCTGTTTATTGATGAGGGCTATATATGTACTTCTAAGGCCTGCATTACACTGAATTATCAATCCAATAATCTGTACCTTCAAAAGCGTACCTGCCTGCCCATACTCTCCACCAAATACGAATTTAATCGCATAATCTGAAAAAGCGAGAACGCCAATGAGAACCATATAGCCGAACAGGGTATAAACTTCAGAAAACAGTCTGTATCTTTCAAAAAAGGCGTTTTTGCTATGTTTGTAAAGTTGAGTCATTACGGCCAGTAATGATGTATTAATAATGACTATGGGTACCAGACCCAGCTCAAAAATTTTAGTTGAAGCACTAAGCAATCCTACCTCTGAATCTTTAAGGTAATTTCCTCCCATGATTTGATCTACACGACCGTAAAG
>JBBRLW010000224.1:0-4492 GCA_038231115.1 Bacteroidia bacterium | reverse complement strand
CCGGACTGCTTCCCTTCAATGTAACGCTGGATACCATCCGTGAGGAACTTCCTACTCCGAGGATGTTTGCACAGCCTGATTCCATCATTACTTTCTGGATTCATGAGTATGGTGTCAAGAAAGGCGATACGAGTACTTTCCAGTGGTACACTCCCTCGGGCGTTTTATGGTATGAGTATAAATATCCCCATACCTATGAGTCAAGATATTTCTACAACTGGACGTACATCACCATGCCGAAGACCAATTTCGGGAAATGGCATATACGGTACTCTCTGAATAATATAGCACGCAAAACGAGCTTCTTTGAGGTGGAAGATAAATACACCGAAATTGGTTCTGCCGCCCTTGAAAATGAGGAGCTAAGTCTGAAATATAATGTCCAGAATGACCTCTTCGATGCGGTCGTCGGAAGAGAAGGAATTTATCAGATGGTAATGACGACCGTTGAGGGACATCTCATTTCGCGGCAGACTTTCCGCCTGAGTCCGGGACTTAACCGGATTCCGTTGATGGAAGGCCTTAAGGAGCGCTATAATTTCATTCTGGCTACGCTGGAAGGTCAGGGAGGTATTACTACTGCAAAAGTTCTATTGCAGAAATAGATCCTTGATTATCAGAAAATTAAGCCAATAGCTTATTTCAGCCTGACTGTTTTCCTTTGTATTTTCCTCTCAATCTACTAATTTCGGGGATGAATGACCCTCAGGATACACCACAGCCTCCTGATTTTCATCCTTTTACTCGGATGTGTCCCTGCATCGGCATCCCTCTCCGGAGCTTACACCATCAATCCGCACCTTCCTGCTTCGGCACTGAATTACAGGACACTCGGCAGCGCCCTTTCCGATATAAAGTCCGGCAAACGCTCCGATGGCGGTCCGGCAAATGGACAGGGAATATCAGCTAATGTCATATTTCGCTTAAGCGCAGATACTTTCTCAGGCGATTTAAAAGTTTCTCCCACTATTTCTGGGGCATATTCTATTACGTTCCTTGGGACATCGGCCACTACCTTAGTCGGAAATATACTGATCAGAGGCGCCAGGCATATCCAATTCAGGAAGATAGCTTTTGAGGTTTCCGGAGCGTATAATTTATTCTCGGGGGATAGTCAGGCAAACGATATCCTCCTCGATAGCTGCACTTTCAGGGGCTATCACTTTGATCTACATCATGTCAGCCATATCCGATTCCGGTATTGTCATTTCATTTCTGCCGAAGATTATCTGAACGTAGCCTGGTCACAGGTTATCAGGATAGACAGTTCAGCATTCGATCATATCACCGGATCCGCACTTGTAGCCAATCATGTGGATAGCCTCGTTATTAACGCTAACCGTTTCAGAAGACAATCCTCATCTGATTCAACACTCATCCGCCTGAGCGATTGCCCCCTTGCGATTTTTTCTGCCAATCAGGTATATAGTGTGGGAAGAGGCAATGGACTTTATATCCGGACTCTGCGCACTACCGATACCACCCGCATCTTCAACAATACATTTTCCTTCACCGGAAACTTTAGCAATATCATTCAGCTGGATATTAATAATCCGGTTGTGTTTGCATTCAATACCATACGTGGAAAGGCTTCTACCAATCTTTGTAACGCGCTCATTGAAGTATTTTCCGCACAAAAGAAAAACCTGATTTGCGATAACAATATATTTTCCAGCTACAGCAGTTTCCCGCAATACCTGATCCGTCCCAACGATACTTCCTGCATCAAATCCTGGGACTATAATATCTACTGGTACAGCGGATATTTCTCTAGTTTCCGCACCGGATCATTTTATAAGCTCGCTACCTGGCAAGCGTCCACACGATTTGACAAGCATTCTCTGCTCCTTGATCCATTTCTATCTGACGGAAATAACTTGGTCACACATCACAGTCAGCGCTATAACAATTCCGGAATAGCTATCTCGGGTATCATTTCAGATATTTCAGGGAACAGACGTAACCCTGTTCCTGACCCGGGCGCATCGGAGTTTGATATAGATTCTCTTCAGATACGCATCACCCGTCTGGATTCTCCGGTGTGCTATTGTGCCAGACAGAATCTGACGGCTCATCTCGTCAATCAGGGATACTATGCTGCAGATAGCCTTCAGGCGCAGTTATATATTGATGATACATTACGCGGCACTACTATTATCCACCGGAAGCTTCTTGTAAATCAGGAATATGTAGAAAACCTCGGCAGCTATGATTTTTCATCATGGAAGGATAGCTCCACACACGTATTACGATTGAAAGGCATCTTCTTTTCCGGAAGCAAAGTTTCGTATGACTCCTTTTCTACTCTGGCACATTCCGGAATGCGGGGCAGCTATACCGTCGGTGGATCAAATCCGGATTTTCGGACCATTCAGTCAGCCTTTTCTGCCTTACAGAACAGGGGAATATGCTCCAGAACCATTCTACAAATCCGCGACGGCAAATATGCCGAAGCCCCGGTGCTTGAAAACCTCAGGTCTCTGTACGATACCTCGGTATGTATTATTCAGGGAAATCTGGCTGATAGCAGCAGGGTTACATGTAAGGGAATTGGAATCAGTAATTGCCAGAATATTCTGATTCAAAAGCTCGGCATTCAAAGTCAGGACGATGGAATCCGGCTGAGTAATGTCCAAAATCTGGGAATATCCGCGTGTGATATTCAGGCTTCCGATGCAGCGATTCGTTTTCGGGAAGGATACGATAGCAGCATTACTATTTTCGGAAATTATATAGCTGACGGTACCAACGGAATCATCACAGATTCCCATCCCGATCGTCATGCTGACATTACCATTTCCGGAAATAGCTTCTCATCCCTTCGCAAAAATGCCGTTCAGCTCCACGGAATTAATAGAGTCCGGATTAATAACAACCGTATTTCAGGGATCAGTTCAGGAATTTATCTGAATGATATTTCCAGCCCGCTCAGGATAGAATCCAACGCAATTACTTCTTCCGGAAACGGCAGCGCATTTTATGCATCAAACACACGTGGAGCGGCATTTATCGCTAATAACCTGATCGGCATCTCCGCTGATGCGAACATGAGGACGAATGGAATAGAACTCATCAATTCCGATTCCGTACAGATTCTATTCAACACCCTCCACATTTCCGGATATGATCCATCAAGTGCCTGTCTCCGTCTTGAGAAGGCAAACTATACCCGACTGTATGGAAATATCATCAGCAATACCGCTACCGGACTCAACTGGAGCATAAATGGAAGCAGCAAATTTGTATCGGATTTCAACAATTATTTCCGGAAAGATACCTCTCTCTACATTGACTTGAACGGGAAGAAATACTTCGGACTTAATCGTTTCCGGTACGCTTCCAAAACCGAAGCAAACGCCATCGTTACAGATCCGCGGCTGGACAATAACCTGGCTCCGCTGAATGTAGCCCTCGATAGCTCTGTATTCCGCGACCCACTCATACCCACTGACTTTTATCAGCGCAAGCGCGGCGCTTATACAGATTTCGGAGCCATAGAAATTTCTCCGCTGCCTGTGGATGCGGGCGTATCCAATCTGGACAGTCCTGCGCTTGCAAGTCCCTCAGGCTATACGAATGTCTTTGTCCGCATCCGAAACTACGGATACAAAACCCTCAAGACGGTCTCCATCAACTGGAACCTCAATGGAAAATATCAGGGCACCGTTATCTCAAAGAAGTCGATACTCAAAGGCGCCGAGCTATCTATTTCTTTGGGAGTCATTCGGTTGCCCAAAGACTCTTTCCTCATCCTCAAGGCATGGACCAGCAATCCCAACAGTGCCAAAGACAATAATCCCCGAAACGACACCCTGACATTTCATATCGCCGCCGGCATGAGCGGAACCTATACCATTGGAAAATTCCAGTCCGATTATGTTACGCTATCTCAGGCCATGAAAGATCTGCAGCAACGCGGACTCTCAGGGGATGTACGGTTTAGCTTTCAGGATGGAAATTATCCTCATTCTATCAATATTCTGCCCTATCAGGGGATGAGCCGATACCACGTATCGCTGTATTCTGTTTCCCATGATAGCTCTAAAGTAACGCTCTCCGGCAAAATCGACCTTACCGGAGTCAGATCCTGGCGTTTTTCTCATATCGGATTCCGTGCGCCCATTCATGTTACCGCACAATCGGATAGTATTTCTTTTCAGCACTGTGAATTTCAATCCGCTGCTCCGGACTCCCTCTATCAGATAACTATGGATCAGGCAAGCCGCAACATTTCCCTATCGGGATGTTTGTTTAACTCTGCAAGAAACGCCATCCAGGCATTGGATGTATCCCAATTAACCTTAGACAGCAATACTGTCCGGAATGGCTCCACGTTTCTGAATGCGGAGAAGGTGCATCATTTATCCCTATCAGCCAGTCAATTTATGTCCACGCCTGATAATTACTGCATTTTCCTTACACAATGCGATTCCGGATTGAGCATCTCAGCCAATACATTCAATTTCCGTCTCGGAAGCTCGGTTAATGGAAT
>JBBRLW010000223.1:0-4549 GCA_038231115.1 Bacteroidia bacterium | reverse complement strand
CGTCAGAGCATTCTGTACGCATCCGGTTCTATCAGGCAAGGCCTACGAGATCATTGAAAACTCGAACCTTACTGAACTCATTGTTTGCGATACGATTCCTATTCAGCATGGCAGAAGCTCAAAAATCAGAGTATTGACAGTTTCCCATTTATTTGCCGAGGCGATCCGGAATGTATATGAGCATGGCTCTATCAGTTCCCTGTTTAAGATGAACAACAGCTACCAGACCGCAATAGGGCTGTAATAGTATCCAATAATTTATAAATAAAGCATACCTTTGCAAGCTATTTAAAGGGAGATCATGAAAAGTCTTACGATTTCAGGAAACAAGCGCGTGAAAGCAGGAAAGAGCGCTAATTATCAACTTCGCAGCCAGGGATTTGTTCCCTGCAACCTGTATGGTGAGAAAGCGGAAAATATAGAATTCAGCGTATTTCAGGCTGATTTCAAAGATCTGGTATACAGTCCGGATACATTTAAAGTAGAGCTTGATATTGACGGTGAGAGATTTACTTCTGTTCTCCAGGAGATTCAATTCCATCCGCTTTCAGAGGAGATTATCCATGCGGATTTTGTCCGTATATCTGATGACAAGCCTATCAAAATTCAATTGCCTATTAACTTCACAGGGAACTCTACGGGAGTCCGTGCAGGAGGCAAGCTGATCAAAAAGCTGAGAAATCTGAAAGTAAAAGGGATTCCGGCGGAGCTACCTGACTTCATTGAAGTAGATATTACAGAACTTGATCTGGGTAAATCCATCAAAGTATCTGAAATTTCAGCGGGTAATCTGGAGATATTGAATTCTCCGAACAATCCTGTAGCTACAGTTGAGATTCCAAGAGGACTTCGTGGCAAGACAGAAGAAGCTGCGACTCCAGGCAAGAAGAAGTAATTTTCTTCTGAACTGAATTAAACAGATGAAGTACCTAATTGCAGGTTTGGGAAATCCGGGAGCGGAATATACCATGACCCGTCATAATATAGGATTTTTGATCCTTGAAGAATTGGCTGATAGTATATCAGCCAATTTTGTTTCCGGACGGTTCGGATTAATTGCCGAGGGGCGGATCAAGAACAAACAGGTGATTCTGCTAAAGCCGGATACGTATATGAACCTGTCAGGAAAAGCAGTACGGCACTGGATGAATTCCGCAAAAATTCCTATAGAGCAAATCCTTGTTGTGACAGATGATCTGGCGCTTCCTACGGCCAAGCTGAGACTACGTGCTAAAGGCAGCGATGGAGGACATAATGGCCTCAAAAGCATTGATGCCGAGTTAAATAGCCAGGCGTATGCCCGCCTAAGATTTGGCGTCGGCAATGAATTTCAGAAAGGAAAGCAGGTAGATTATGTCCTTGGAAGCTGGGATAAAGAAGAATGGCCTCTCGTCAAAGAAAAGATAATTACCTCCGCAGAAGCAATCAAGTCCTTTGTACTGGAAGGTGCAGGGCCAGCGATGACCAAGTTTAATCAGTAGTATCTATTATCCGAGGAAGGCGATCATGGATATTTCCACGTTCACATCCTTTGGAAGTCGGGAAACTTCTACGGTTTCCCTTGCCGGAGCTGGTCCACTAAAGTACGATCCGTAAATTTCATTGACCCTGGCAAAATCATTCATTCTCTTGAGGAATATGGTCGTCTTGATGGCAGCGTTGAAGTCCGTACCTGCTTCAGAGAGTATCGCCTGAAGATTGGACATTACCTGACGGGTTTCCGTGTCAATATCCGAATTATTTAGCTCTGATGTCTCCGGATTGAGCGCAATTTGTCCGGAGATAAAAAGCATATTTCCGGCGAGAATGGCCTGACTATAAGGTCCGATGGGAGCGGGAGCATTGCTGGTGAGAATTTCCTTTTTCATGGATGCAAATTAGGAAGGTTTATTCCCCAGTCGGGAAAAACATCGCATAAAAATGTTTACATCCTTATACACTGAATAGTCCTTGAGATACAGGTATTCCAGGCGCTGAATGGTTTGAGGCGTCAGGTCAAACTCTGAAAGCTCATCTACAGGAGAAAGGATTCCTGTCCTGATTTTGGAATGCAATAAGGCGCGGGAAGTAGCATCCACAGGCATTATCCAACTGGATTGACCCTTAATTACGTTCGTGATATTAGTCAACAGCTGTGCGCGGTTTTTAAAGAACCAGGCCGTTGCAGGAAAAGTCAGTAACAGGAAAACCGAGGCCAAAACATCAAATACCCGTTTGGCCAGGCGCTGATCAGGTCGGTCAAAGAGAAGTTCTTCGGAGAGGTAATAGTAATCTCCGGAGGAATTTTTATCGGAGCTGCCTATTATAAAGTCACTATCCTGAGGCAGTATCCGAAAATGAACGCCGGACTTGTGCAGCAAACCAAGCGTAGATATAACTTGCTGATTGCTGATTACGGCACTGCAAAATATGACCTCATCAGCGCGGTAAATTTTGATGAGGCTGGGTAGCTCCGGAAGCGAGCCAATGAAAAAATTATCCTTTTTATCAGGTGATACAGTTCCGATGAGGGAAAATTTAAGTCGGATACGGTTGAGCAGCTCCTCTACCCTTCCCGACTCTTTTTGATCTCCTACGATCAGAATTTTTCTATGATCTGGTGCTGCTGACTTCGATTTCCGTATCAGGTTCATCAACGCTCTTACAGTTGAGAAAATCAGCACGGCAGCTATGGCGCCCAGGACTATAAAAGCCCGACTATACTGATATTCCTTATTGATGAAAGCATATATGGTAGAAATGAGGATGGTTCCCCAGAAAACGCCCTTGATTACTTTACCGGAATCGGATCGGGAATCGTAGCCCCCTGAGAGAAAGGTAGCAAGCATCCATAGAAGTATATAGGCGGGAATTTCTATGTTCAGCAGTTCCGCAGCGTAATACTTTCCGCCGTGAATATATTTGATCATCCGCTCCCAGTAGCGGACAATAAGGAACATCACAAAGTAGAGCAATGAGAAATCAAGAACCGGAATAAATAGGATTTCCATAAACCTGACCATCAGCGCAATGCCTGCTCTGAAGTATATTCCGGCATTGATGACGAGCTGAAATACGGTAGCGCTTCCGGAAGTAAAATGCTTTTTCGCGAAGATGCTCATTGCACGATAGAAAACGAAAACGTAGTTGGCACTGACTTTCCGGGTACTTTCACCTTTATAATGAATAATGGTAATATCCGGAAAGTAGTAATTTTTATATCCGCCTTTCTGTATGCGATAGCTGAGGTCTATGTCTTCTCCATACATGAAGAAAGTTTCGTCCAATAGTCCGATTTTATCCAAAGTAGATTTCCTGAGCATCATGAATGCGCCGGCCAGTATGTCAACTTCATTAATCTGATCTTCAGGAAGAAAGCCGAGATGATACTGTCCAAATTTTCTGGATTCAGGGAAGAGACGGGAAAAGCCTGTCATTTTGTAGAGCGATACCAGCGGCGTAGGAAGTCCACGCTTGGACTCTGGCAGGAAGTGTCCGTGGCCATCAACCATTCGAACACCAAGAGCACCCGCCTCTGCATGAGAATCCATGAAAGGGATTATTTTCAGAAATGTATCTTCCGGAATAACAGTATCGGGATTAAGAAGCAGGCAGTACTCGGCAGTAGAAAGCTTGATCGCCTGATTGTTGGCAAATGAGAATCCGGGATTATGATCATTTGCAATGAGATGAACTTCCGGAAAACGGCTGCGCAACATTTCAAGGGAAGTATCCCTTGAGTTATTGTCCACCACCCAAATATCTATCTGATAGTCCTGAAACTGCTCTCGACAGGCAGCAATAGCCCGTTCCACGGAAGACAGACACTGCTCCAGGAAAAACCGGACATTATAATTGACGATGATGACGGAAAGCTTCTGCAAAAGCGGAACTGGAATACTTCGCAAAAGTGCGAAGATTTTCCTTATGCCTGATACGGAGTGCGTAAATGAATCGAGCGCCCGAGCGTAATCTCATCGGCATACTCGAGCTGGCCTCCTACACTGATGCCTCGGGAAAGAACGGAGACTCTGATATTTATATCCTTAAGCTGGCGGGATATGTAGAACGCCGTAGTATCGCCTTCCATATTTGCGGAAAGAGCAAATATGACTTCTTCGGGAGTTTCAATGGATACGCGACGCAGTAGATCTTCAATTTTGATCTGATCGGGGCCTATGCCATCCATAGGCGAAATCAATCCACCCAAAACATGATACAGTCCTCTGTACTGCATTGTATTCTCTATTGCCATAACATCCTGGATATCCTGCACAACGCAAATCTGGGCACGGTTACGATGCCTGTCCTGACATATCATACAAAGATGGTCATCGGATGCCATGTGGCACTCGCGGCACTCTTTGAGATCCGTTTTAAGGCGAAGTAAGGCCTGAGAAAACTCGTTAACATCTGACTCCTCCTGACGTAGTAAATGAAGCACAAGACGCATCGCGGTCTTTTTCCCAATGCCCGGAAGAGTATTGAATTGCTCTACGGCTTTCTGAAGTATTTGAGAAGGTAATTCCAAAAAATCAATGATTTACATATCAATACAGGCAAGAATACT
>JBBRLW010000222.1:0-4553 GCA_038231115.1 Bacteroidia bacterium | reverse complement strand
TGCTTTATTATAAATACCTATTCCCTGAATCTGTCATCTCTGGTACTAAAGAATATACTTCTCGAAAATTTCAGCGGAAAAATTGATCTGGAAGCGGGTGAATTAGTAACGAGTACATCTACCGATCAGCAGATGCCTCTGGGAAGTTTTTTACGCTTTAAAACCATTCAATAAATGAAATTATCCAAACCCATATACGTTGAGGAAGTAGCAAATCAGCTACAGGCTACTTATAAAGGAAATCCGCGTCAGGAAATAACAGGACTCAATGAGATTCATAAAGTAGCGCACGGAGACCTCACTTTCGTAGATATTGCCAAGTATTACAATAAGTCTCTAAGATCTGCTGCTACAGTGATTCTCATCAATAAAGAGGTGGAAGTGCCTGAGGGGAAGTCCATTATAATCAGCGATGACCCGTTCCGGGATTATAATCGGCTGGTCAGCTTTTACAAACCAGTAGAGAAACCGAATTTTGATCCCAATGCTCTTCCCAGTGATGTAGCTTCTTATTCGGATTATTCTGATGTAGTGATGGGAGAAGATGTCGTGATTTACCCGGGTGTTTACATCGGGAATCATGTTCGCATTGGCAATAACGTGACTCTATATCCGAATGTCGTAATCTATGATGATACGGTAATTGGCGATAATGTAATTATCCATGCCAACACCGTCATCGGATCTCATGCTTTCTACTACAAAAATAGGGGAACACACTGGGATAAGCTGCTTTCCTGTGGAAGAGTGATTATAGAAAATAGTGTGGAAATAGGGGCCTCATGCTCTATTGTCAAAGGAGTATCCGGCGATACAATTATCGGAGAAGGCTGCAAGCTCGACAATCAGATTCACATTGGGCATGGTGTTATCCTTGGAAAACGTGTCTTGATAGCTGCAGGAACTGATATTGGAGGTAAAGCAATTATCGGTAATGATGTCATGATCTGGGGACAGGTAGGCATCACCAAGGACGTTACTATAGGAGACAATGCTGTATTACTTGCTCAAACCGGAGTAACCAAAAGCCTGGAAGGGAACAAAGCCTACTTCGGATCACCGGCTACGGAAAACTCATCCATTTTGCGACAGCTTGCCTCATTACGTCAGCTACCTGAAATGTTAAAAGAATGGCGGAAAATCCACCCTACGGAGAAGAAAAATGAGATTTTTTAAGACATTCATCGCATTTACAGCGATAATTCTAATCTCTTCCTTTTTCGCAAATGCACAGCTGAAACCCAAAAGCATTAATCCCCAGTTTGGTATTAATTCCATCAAGGTGAAGCTGCTTTTTCAGCTGGAAAGAACTCCGTGCTATGGAAGATGTCCTGATGATAAAATATCAATATATTCTAACGGCAGGATTATTTATACAGGTAGAAGGTTTACAAGCAGGCTCGGAACCTATCAGTCTTATATTAGCTCAGATAGTCTGAATGACATAAGGAAACAGTTTCTATCACGAAATTTCTGCGCTTTTGATTCAGAATATACTGCTGGTGTGACAGATTTGCCGAGCAATTGTATCTCTGCTATTTGCGCAGGAAGCATCAAAAGAGTGATGGATTACTATAACGCTCCCGAGGATCTTCGGAAGCTTGAGGCTACCCTGATAAGATATATTAATACGAAACGCTGGAGAAAGCTCAGCAATAAAACAGAATAAGGATATGAAACTTGATATATTGGTAATTGTAGCGCATCCGGATGATGCCGAGCTAAGCTGTGGAGGTACACTCATCAAACATGCAGAACTTGGCTATAAGACAGGAATTATAGATCTTACACGGGGAGAAATGGGTACGAGAGGCACTCCGGATATAAGGAATGCAGAGGCACAGAAAGCGAAGGAAATTCTTGGCTTGTCTATCCGGGAAAATCTCGACTTTGCGGATGCTCTTTTCGTCAATGATCATGTGCATCAAATGAAAATCATCTCTAAAATCAGACAGTACCAGCCGGAAATCATAATTACGAATGCTCCTGATGATCGCCATCCTGATCACGGACGCGCGGCAGAGCTCGTCAAACATGCAGGCTGGCTATCCGGACTTGAAAAATTAGAGTCGTTGGATGAGGCAGGCAATGTCCAGAAGGCACATCGTCCTAAGCATGTCTATCATTTTATACAGTATAAAATGTTTGAGCCAGACTTTGTGGTAGATATATCCGGATATGTAGATCGAAAGATGGAAGCAGTCATGGCATATTCTTCCCAATTTTTCAATCCTGACTCATCCGAGGCAAAAACGCTCATAGCTCGTCCGGAGTTTATGGATGTCCTTAAATCCCGAAATGTGGTTTTCGGAAATTATGCGCTGATTGATCAGGCGGAGGGTTTCATTTCAGAATGGAAGCCCGCTGTTAAGAATATCTTTGATTTGATTTAGTTAAAGAACCTTAGTCCAATAATATATGTACATACATGTAATTTCGTAAGAGTTTAATAATCAAAAATGTCAGAATCTAAATTATATACTCCCATCAGTTTTGGAAGTATCGAAGCAAAAAACAGAATGGTTATGGCTCCCATGACCCGGTCAAGAGCGATCAATAATATCCCTAATGATTTAATGGCTGAGTATTACGGTCAAAGAGCCAGCGCCGGATTGCTCATCAGTGAAGGTATTGCGCCGTCAAAAAATGGATTGGGCTATGCACGCATCCCTGGATTATATTCTGAAGCGCAAATTGAAGGCTGGAAAAAATCTACAGATGCGGTTCATGCAAAAGGTGGGAAGATTGTAGCTCAGCTTATGCACGTGGGACGTGTTGCCAGCGCGCATAATATGGAAGAGGGAGCAGAAGTATGGGCACCTTCGCCTATTAAAGCGGAAGGTCAGGTCTGGACCGATAAGGCAGGAATGCAGAGTTATGAGCATCCTGTAGAGATGACCAAAGAGCATATTGCTATAGCTATTCAGGAATATGTAGCTGCTGCAAAAAATGCAATTGAAGCCGGATTTGATGGCGTAGAAATCCACTCTGCCAGTGGATATCTTCCCAATCAATTCCTTGCAACCAATACCAATCAGCGTACAGATGAGTATGGCGGATCAGCAGAAAACAGATCCCGTTTTGTAGTTGAGGTCACTAAAGCTGTATCGGATGCCATTGGCAGCGACAGAACAGGCATCAAGCTTAGTCCGGGTATGGAATTCAATGATATCAAAATGGAGAATCCCAAGGAGACATTTGAGCATCTCACAAAAGAATTGGCCAAGCTGGATCTATCCTATCTTCATGTAGTGCGAATTCCAGGATGGGAACAGTCTGATGCAGGATTTGATGTGATGAAGGATTTTAGAGCCTGGTATCCGAATGCAATTATATTAAATTGTGCATTTGATAAAGAATCAGCTGAAACAGCTGTTGACGGTAGCTCATCAGATGCTATTTCCTTTGGAAGTAAATTTTTGGCCAATCCTGATCTTGTTGAAAGATTCAAAAACGGATGGGAGCTTAATACTCCGGATCAGGCTACATTTTATACTGCTGATGAGAAAGGATATACTGATTATCCATTTCATGCCTAATCACCAAATATTAAAATAAAAAAGCCCTTCAATGTAAATTGAAGGGCTTTTTTATTGTCGTGATTGTTTGCAATTTTAATGAAACTCAAATCTGTTTCAAATTGCAGAAGTAAGGCATGATCAGGCGAGAATATTTGCTTATAATCCGAAACTGCTGGCCAATCCTTTTAGCTGTTCCATTAGTCCACCGTGGCTACCAGTATTTTGAAGGTTTGACTCCGATTGCCTGTTCATAAAGTGATTCATAATGAATGGGACAATCATCCCTACAAGAGAATTAGCCCGATCAGATGAGATTCCCATTTTTTGAGAGAGGTTGGATGCAATACCATTGCTCAGCTGTTCATGCATGGCCGGGTCCTGCATATTGGAAGTTCCACCACTCATTAAGCTTTCAATTCCTGAAGCGCCGGAGTCTGAATTGCCACCAATTAGTCCCTGAATATTAGACCTTAGTGAGTTGTGGGTCAAATCAATAGCCTGATGCGCCTGATGCTGATCCAATTGGGCTTCCTGCTGAAGTTGAGGCCCGAGAGCCTGCTTGATTTCGTTTAAGATATTGTCAAACATAAGTATATATTTAATGGTTGAACCTCAATCAGATTAAATAGGTTCACTGGCAACGGAATTTAAACCCTACACTTTTCATTTTCCCGATAGCTAAAATGGAAATGGTACATGATTTGTCTAAAAGCCAAATCTATGAGGGCGAGGGTTAATATCATAATCATTAGTTTGTGGCTACTTGTTGGAGTGCTCATTACAGCCTCTTTATCTGATATGCGTAGTAATCAAAATTTAGCTTTTATCCCTAATGCAAGCCATCCAGGATTGGTTGAAAAGTCTTTGAGTTCAAGTAATAACTCAGGAATTACGGTCAAGGATTACGATTTTACTCTCCTTGCCTTAGCTGATCAGTTTCTTGCAATTCCATTCGTAGTAAATACTCCTTCTGTTGAGGTAGATAAAGATCAGATTGGGTCACGCTATTCCCTGAGTAGTTTGATTTTCATG
>JBBRLW010000221.1:0-4564 GCA_038231115.1 Bacteroidia bacterium | reverse complement strand
GTGTGAGTATTCAAAGCCCATCCGGATGCTGGCAGGACCATCGATACCGAACCAGTTATCGTAGCCGGAGTTCAATGTCCCAAAGTGGTGCTGGATCAGGTAGGACAGCTCGCGCCTGCCGGGTGTTTCCACTGTATGGAAATTGATCAGATGTGTCCCTTTGAAGGTCGCGCTAACGTATTTATTGACGTTGCTATCAGCAGACTGCTCCAGAAGCGAGGAGATATCCTGTGCCGCGAGGCTGCTCCAGCCAAACAGAATCAGGGAAAATGAGAGTATATATCTTTTCATGGAATGATTTTCAGAGGTTAAAGAGCGTCTATTTGGGATAGCCAGAGCGGATCCATTTCTGAATGGCGGCAATATCCGGATCGGAGGGCTTGTCGTTCTGGTTCGGCATCCAGTTATTGGGGTCAGAGCTGGCATGCTTGATGGACATGAGGAGCCTCCCTTCCCCTGCCTTTGGCTCTACAATGTTGGAGGCAATCAGGTCTTCATAGACATCCATTTTGACGTTTCCGGACTGGGCAAACTGTCCGTGGCAATTGAGGCAGGCATAGTTGCTGCGCATCAGAATAGGCCGGATATCCCTGGTGTAGGTATATTTGGTCGTGTCGGCTTTGGTTGTATCCACTACATTTACCGCTCGGGGAACAATCTCGTTCTTTTTATCATAGTAGCATGACTGCATCATTAGCGATGAAAAGATCATCAGTACAGCGAACCTAATTATTATATTGATCTTCATTGGATTAGAATTGAATTAGTTGTTTTTGGCTCCCTGCTGAATCCAGGTGTAGAGATCGAGCAGCTGATCTTCGCTGAGTCGCGGATAGCCGTCAGATGGCATCGGAGGAATCAATGCGGCGATGCTGCCTCCGGTGCAGGCAAGATAGATACTGGAAGAATGTGCTTTCCCTGCAACAACTCTCTTCATCACCTCTGCATACGTCAGGATATTGAATTTAGACGTACGCTCATTACCATGGCATCCGGCGTAGCTGCAATATCCATTGAACATCGGTGCAATGGCTGCTTTATAGCTGACTTCCTGCACCTGTATTACAGGCTCTGTCCGGCAGGCACTCAGGCTGATAATGAGGGACATGAGTGCTATGATCCCAACTAATATATTTTTCCGCAAGGCGAGATGAAATTGTCCTCAAATATAAGTGTAGGTACAGGCAAATAGATGCAGGTAATTGATATGTGGCGGTCGGGAAATTCAGTAAGCAAGATGATAAGTATGGACATAAATGCTCTGTCAGCTCCCTATCAGGCGATATATCAAGCCGAATAATAGAAGCATTACTGGCAGATAATCAGGCTGGATACGGTTCGTCAGGAAATAAACATGGTTCATCGGGTGAAATAAGGGGCTTTATCGTATATTTGTGGCGCTTAATATCCACGCCAAACCAGGGTGCTAAGCTTAGGGAGTCAGCCCTTTACCAAAGTCAGAATATGCCAAAGATGCAACAGCGTTTAGAAAGCCGTCAGGCACAGCGAACTTCCTTCCGAAGCAAGCTCCCCGTGCTGCTTATGTTTTCAGCCGGAGTTATGGGACTTCTGGCTATCTTTTTCAATCTTTCCCGCTCGGAAACCAGCTCTGCCAAAACGGTCGTAGCTCAAAATTTCGCTCCCATGAAGGATAGTGTTTCCAATAGCCCTGCAATGGCCACGGTAACAGGCAATTCCTATCCGCTTTTAGCACCGGAAAGTCCGGCAGCGCCATCAGCAAATTTTCCTGCTGATATGCTTAAAGCCGATCTGTTACAGCTTATTTCTCAGGCGAAACAGCAGGGACAAATCACGGAGATGTCTTTGTATTGCAGGCCTTTAGGCGCTGCCAAATTAGATGTCAGTATAGATGCGGATAAAAGCTACCGTCCGGCCAGTATGCTGAAAGTTCCGACGATGATCGCGCACCTCGCGCTGGCTTCCAAAGATGCCGCATATCTCGACCGCAAGATCGTTTTCGGAAAACGCATGACTCCTGAAATTCCGAATAATATGCCGGTTCCGGCGATGATCGTCGGACAGGCCTATAGCATCCGTGACCTGCTGGAGCGTATGATAGTGTTTTCAGACAATGATGCAGGCTATATCCTCTATGATTCCCTTCCACAGGGAATGCTGGGATCGATCTATCAAAAGCTCGGATTTAAAATTCCGGCTATGCCCCGTCCGGATGAGGATTATATGACGCTACATCAGTTTATGCCGATGTATGAGCAGCTGTATAAGGGCACGCTTCTGAATAAAAAAATGTCGCAATATGCGCTCGAGCTTCTTTCCCGTCCTGATTTCGTTTATGGAATTGTAGGAGGTGTTCCTGCAGGTATAAACGTAGCGCACAAGCACGGAGAGTGGAAATATAACGGAATTTATCAGCTTCATGACTGCGGAATTATCTACTACCAGGGGAATCCTTATCTGCTGGGAGTGATGAGCCGTGGAACGGACGTAAGAGCTATGGCATCGGTCATTAAAGATGTATCCGCCCTGGTTGCATCCCGTGTAAATCCGTCTGCTATATAAGCCGGAAAATTATTCGGCATTTGCCTAATTTGCCATCTATTAGCAGATAGGCCATGGATCAGAAGCTCATATTATTATTGATCGGACTGGGCGCAGGAATTCTTAGCGGCCTTGTCGGAATTGGTGGCGGAATCATCATTGTACCGGCGCTGGTTTTTTTTCTCGGATATACCCAGATTGATGCCCAGGGAACTTCATTAGCTGTGCTTCTATTGCCCGTAGGGATATTCGCCGTTCTGAATTTCTACAAAAACGGACATGTCAACATCAACGCTACCCTTCTCATCAGCGGTGGATTTGTCTTCGGAGCCTTATTTGGATCCTACCTGACCAACAGCGTGATTCCTCCGGATATCATCAAAAAGATTTTCGGACTGCTGCTGCTTTTTGTAGCTTATAAGATGCTCTTCAATTAGCCTCAAAAATTTCCCGAGCCTTGTCCTCCAAGCATAGAAACACGCAAATCCGGTGGATTATTGTCCTGCTGATCGGGATATTGATTCTCGGGCTGGGCTATGTGAATCAGGAGCAGATTGTCCACCGCTATTCGCAGATTGTAGGGCGTATCAATCGCCTGAAAGGCATGCCCCGCACGCGCTATGGCGGATTCGGTATTGATATGCCGCAGGGCTTCAAAGTTCATGGTATTGATGTCAGCTATTTCCAGGGAAATATCAACTGGCCGCTGGTGGGGGCCATGCGCAGCCAGGGGAAACGCATCAGCTTTGTATTCATGAAGGCTACGGAGGGGAGGGTCAAGGAAGATCCGGCTTTCAAATACAATTGGGAAGGGGCAAAGTCCGCCGGACTGATTCGGGGCGCCTATCATTTTTTCCACCCGGGCGTGGATGTGAAGCAACAGGCAGAGTCCTTCTATGATGCCGTGACACTCTCGGAGGGTGATCTGCCTCCTGTGGTTGACTTTGAGCGGGGCGCACGCTACTTGGATGATAATGAGGTATATGCCAACCTCATGGATTTTGTCCAGCGTCTGGAAAAGCATTACCACTGTGCGCCAATTATCTATACAAATATCAAATTCTTCAACCGGCATCTGGCAGATCGGGAGCTGAGCCGTTATCCTCTGTGGATTGCGAACTATTACTCGGATATTCCCCATCTGCCGGGTGGCGTCAAGTGGACCTTATGGCAGCATCATGATGGCGGAACCGTTGATGGCATCCGGGGACCGGTGGATTTCGACGTCTTCAACGGAAGTGCCGCGCGTTTTGACCGCCTGCGGATTCATTAGTCTAATACTTAGCTCAGATTGCGTAATTTTGCCCGCTTACAGCCTGAGAAAAAATTGAGCTCCGATTGCATTGTCCTGATTCCGACTTATAACGAGAAGGAAAACATCGAAAAGATACTTCGCGCCGTGTTTGCCCTGCCGAAGGATTTTCATGTGCTGGTCATTGATGATGGCTCACCGGATGGCACGGCAGATATCGTCAAGTTTCTGCAGGCCAATGAGTTCTCCGGAAAGCTCCACATCGAGGAGCGCCGCGGGAAGCTCGGCCTTGGTACGGCCTATATCCATGGATTCAAATGGGCGCTGGCGCATCAGTATGCCTATATCTTTGAAATGGATGCTGATTTCAGCCACAATCCGAATGATCTCATTCGCCTATACGAAGCCTGCTCCGCTCAGGGAGCGGATATGGCCATCGGATCACGCTATGTGACGGGCGTCAATGTGGTCAATTGGCCGATGGGGCGCGTGATTATGAGCTATTATGCTTCCAAATACGTGCAGGCCGTGACGGGAATGCCTTTCAATGATGCTACGGCAGGATTCATCTGCTATCATCGCTCGGTGCTGGAAACGATCAACCTGGATGCCATCAAATTCAAGGGCTATGCTTTTCAGATTGAGATGAAGTTCACCACCTGGAAGCTCGGCTTTCAGATCAAGGAAGTACCCATCATCTTTACCGACCGCAGCGAGGGGACGTCTAAAATGTCTTCCAAAATCTTCCGCGAAGCTGTCTTTGGAGTCATGGAGATGAAGCTGAAGTCCATC
>JBBRLW010000220.1:0-4566 GCA_038231115.1 Bacteroidia bacterium | reverse complement strand
TACCTCTACCGATGCCCAGCCAACAGTGACTCCATCGGTTAATACAACATATACCCTTTTCGATAGCGTTTCTACTACAGGATGTATCAACCGCACTACCGTAACCGTAGGACCGGTAACACGCCCTACACTCAACGCCGGAAAAGATACCGCCATCTGTTTATCATCCAACAGCCTTCCCCTGAAGGCTACTGCTACCAATGCAACTTCATATAGCTGGAGCATCGCCAATAATACAACGAACTACACCGGAGTATTTATCCCTTATAACGACAATAAAAAATCAACCGCCACTTTTGTAGCACCACTATCGGCTGTTACACGCGGATACGTTTATGTACGTTGTACGGTATCAAATACCGCTGCCGGATGCTCTGCAACTGACTCGTTCAAAGTAACCATCCGCCCGAATCCTACTCCAAAAGTAATCGGTGATAACATCCTTTGTGAATCATCCATTCCTGTAGCGAACGCATATTCTACGGCCTCCGTAACCGGACACAAATACAAATGGATTGTAGCCGGAGGTACCATCAGCAAAGGACAGAATACAAGCTCCATCAGCGTAAGCTGGGCGAGCGGTGGAGGACCTGGATTCATATCCGTTAAAGAAACCGATCAGTACGGATGCTGGCAGACCACTGATATGAACGCTATTTCCCAGTTCGACTTTAATACCATGCCGCTTGGCACTCCGACCATCGGACCTGCCGGAACCATTGCAGATAGCGATTACTACTCTACCGGACAGGGATTCACTTCCAACCGTAATAACAACGGATCAAAAGGTCTGGATATGCTTGTACCTAACGGCACGCTCAAACGCGGAAAAATGGCCGTACACGTACACTTTGCCCGTCAGGAAAATGACGCTTATCTGTATGAGTCAGGCGATTTTGCACTCTACCTCACCGGAGGCGTATTCTACTTCCAGTATAAAGTCATTGATGCCTCAGGCACAATCACTACAATTGGCCCTGTTAGCACAGGATTTACCCCGACGTATGGCGTAGAGCACGATTATACATTCATGTATGACTCCTCTTCAGGTTCATCCCGTGTGTTCGTGGATTCTACTACGGTTTATACCAATACTTCAGCCCGCGGATCATCCATCTATCTTAGCGGAGGATCCCTCGGCGCCTATAACCGTGTCGGTCATATCATGGACGGAACCGGAGGCGGATCTATTCTTGAGGATTATGTGATCCTCTCCATACCGATCTCCGTCGCACCGAAGCCACGCTTTGTTATCGCCGGACCAAGTCCGACATGCCAGGGGACTTTACAGAACTACAAAGTTCCTAAAGCAGTCAATTGCAGATATGCATGGTCTGTTACCGGTGGAACCATCACTTACGGAGCCGCAAAAGACTCTATGGTCGTAAACTGGGGAACAGCCTCAGGCGGTACCGTTACACTCGATGAAACCGATACCTTCGCCGGATGTGATAGCGTGATCACACGGAGCATTGTCCTCAGCGGATACCCAACAGCCAATGCCGGCTCACCCGGGACAACCTGTGCCGGAACAACCCTTACACTCGGACTTGGGGCAACACCCGTCAGTGGCAACACTTACAGCTGGACTTCAAATCCATCCGGATTTACTTCCACCCTCGCGCAGCCGAATGCTTCCCCATCGGTGACGACAACATACTATATATCCGAAACCAACCCAACCGGTTGTACTACCTCCGGAAATAGTGTAACAATCACGGTAAATCCGAAGCCTTCCGCTAACGTCGGTACCGCATCGGTTATTTGCCCGGGAAGCTCAGCCAGCATCGGAGCAACAGCCGTAAGTGGAAACACATACAGCTGGATTTCCAGCCCTTCCGGATATACCTCTACTGTATCAAGCAACACGGTATCCCCTACAGTGACAACAAGCTATTTCCTTACTGAAACCATAACAGCAACCGGATGTCAGCGTCAGGCAAATGTTCTGGTAACCGTAAATCCGACGCCATCAGCCAACACAGGAGGTAGCACAAGAAGCATCTGTACCAATTCATCTACGATCCTCGGAGCCGCTGCCGTCACTGGAAATACATATAGCTGGACTTCAAATCCTTCCGGATTTACTTCTACCCTCGCTCAGCCGACGGTATCTCCATCCGCTGCTACTACCTATACACTCACAGAGAGCGTAGGAGCCACCGGATGTAATACAACCAACTCCATTGCAGTATCGCTGATTGCATTACCTGCGGCCAATGCCGGATCTGCTGTCACCATCTGCTCGGGCAATTCTACTACCCTGGGAGCCACTGCCGTAGGAACCAATACCTATTCTTGGACTTCGAATCCTATCGGATTCACGTCCACACTTGCTCAGCCATCGGTTAGCCCTATAGTGACTACTACTTACTCCCTGACAGAAAGCAACCCTTCTACAGGCTGCTCTAACACCGGAACGGTAGTCGTCTCTGTTAATACGACGCCAGGTGCTCCGGGTGCCGGATCAAACTCCGCTGTATGCGCTGGAAACACACTGAACCTGACTTCTACCGGACTTACAGGCGCAACCTATAGCTGGACAGGGCCTAACAGCTTTACATCCACGCTTAAGAATCCGACCATCGCCGCCGCTACGACTGCCGCCACCGGAGCATACTCCGTACGCCAGACCGTAACCGGATGCCAGGGACCTGCTACTTCCGTTGCTGTTATTGTTAACACAGCTCCCGTAGTAACGGTCAGTGCGATCAACGATACCATTTGTGAGCAATCCAGTGCTATCTTCAGCGCCACCGCAACCGGAACCAATCTGGTATATCAGTGGCAGGAAAACACCGGATCAGGATATGTCAATATCTCCAATACCGGAATCTATAGCGGTAGCGATCTGAGCACCCTCACGATGAATCCGGTTCCGGCCAGCTATGATAATAACCTCTACCGTCTCCGTGTTTCTAACGGCGGATGTGCCATTGTGTACTCCAGCGTTGCCAGGCTCCTTGTAAGAACTGCGCCCGCATTCACTGCACAGCCTGCGGCTCAGACCATTGTCAACACCGGACAACGTGCCTACATCCCGACGACCGTAACCGGATCTTTACTGAGCTATCAGTGGCAGATCAAATCCGGCGCATCGTATGTGGATATCGTGAATAACACCGTGTACTCCGGAGCAAATCTTACGCAGCTTCAAATTGCAAACCCTGGAAGAATCCTGAACGGTAATATGTACCGCCTCAAAATCTCCAATGCAAGCTGCGGAGCCGTTTACTCCAATCCTTCTGAGCTTGTTGTAAATGCCGTAGCCGACCTTGCTGTCACTACCTTCCTGCCA
This sequence comes from Bacteroidia bacterium, assembly GCA_038231115.1. Lineage (GTDB taxonomy): Bacteria > Bacteroidota > Bacteroidia > CAILMK01 > CAILMK01 > JBBRLW01. Next base: position 1,268 of record JBBRLW010000220.1, on the reverse strand, counting down.
ACATACAAGCTGTATGATAATGCAGACTTTATCCTGAGAGTCAACATCAAAAACAACGGAGTAGATACTGCCAAGCTCATCAACTTCAATGATCTTCTGCCTGCAGGACTGTCATTAACTTCCTTCTCTACCGCTGCCGGAACATACACCCAGGGAACAGGGACGATCACGATTCCACAGCTGCTTGCCGGAACGTCAAACGATCTCTTCCTGACTGTCCGCCCTACCGTACCGGGTACATTCACGAACACAGCCTTCAAAGTATCTAATACAGAGCTTGATAACATCTACTCAAACGATACTTCTACAGTCAGCTTCATCATACACCCGACTACAGAGTTATCTGTTATCTCCAGTGTATCCCCCGGGCCATATCATACCAATGCGCCTGTGAAGCTGACCCTCAAAGTGCATAACACAGGAAAAGACACCGCGACCAATGTCAAAGTAAATGATCTCCTTCCTGCCGGATTTACCTACGTCGGAAATTCAGCATCCACTGGAAACTATAACGATGTCACCGGAGTATGGAACGTCGGAACAGTAAATCCAGGCGGAGCTTACGATAGCCTTGTTATCACTGCTACCGTTAACACAGGATTATCTACGGTCGCTACACAGAAGAACAAAATTCGCTACACGGCCACAAGCCCTAACGATAACAGCTACCTCTCTAACAGCATCACCGTCCCAGGATTTGATAACACATACGGAACGCTGAGCAAAGTCAAGATCACTGCAATTACTACGCAGTCATCTACGGTGTATCTGGAAAATACGCTCGCTTCTGCAGCCGTAACCGGATTCAAGTCAACGGCCAAGAACAAGCTCTTCAGCCCGACCGGTTCCGTATGGGAATCAGCTACGCTGCCTCAGCAGGCCGATTCATTCAGCGCTTCTGCTTATGATGGTACCACCGATTATTCAGGAACCAGCGGAAAAATCTTCACACCCGGAACACAGGCACAAACCGACTCCGTAGTGTTCACCACAGGATTGACTCCCTTTACTTCAGCTACGCTTTCCCTCAAGGATTCTGCCTTCAGTACCGTAACATACAACCCGATCACGGATCTGATGAGAAAGTACCAGTCCAGCTCCGAAGTCATGTATATCTTTGAATACACTTACCTTCCGGCTACGACGCTGAAAGTGATTACTAACATAGCCACGATCTCCGCTGACCAGAAAGATGTAAACGGAACCAATAACATCGCCGCCGGACGTTTAAGCAGCCCGACTGCCCTGCCAGTGGAGCTGATCAGCTT
>JBBRLW010000219.1:0-4573 GCA_038231115.1 Bacteroidia bacterium | reverse complement strand
TTCGGAAAACGCTATAACAGAGAAACTCTCGAAGTCCGCTACAAAGGAAAATCCATCTCCGATGTCCTCGACATGACCGTCGAAGTCGCCGTGACCTTCTTCGAGAACATCCCCCAGATTAAACGCAAAGTCGATACCCTCGCCAGCGTCGGACTCGGCTATATTGCCCTCGGACAGTCCTCCACCACCCTCTCCGGCGGAGAAGCACAGCGCGTCAAGCTCGCCACCGAGCTATCCAAGCGCGACACCGGCATGACCCTCTATATCCTCGATGAGCCAACCACCGGACTCCATTTCGAGGACATTCGCATCCTCATGGACGTCCTCTCCAAACTCGTTGATCGCGGAAATACCGTCCTCATCATTGAGCACAACATGGACGTCATCAAGCTCGCCGATTGGGTCATCGACATGGGACCCGAAGGCGGATCAGGCGGCGGCGAGATCCTCTGCGCCGGCACGCCCGAAACCGTCGCCCGCAACAAACGCTCCCATACCGGACACTTCCTCAAAAAGGAAATCCAGGAAAGCAAACGGAAAGCAAAGCTCCAATTATAACACACAACCAGCGAGGAGAAACTTTCCAACTTGTCTATTATCCCAGGACACTGGAATATTCCCGCATGCCCCAAAACTTCCCGAACCACCCTTCATGATGTATATAGCTCCGTATGAGCGACCTGTCTGTAGTAAATTCGTTGCATACGCACACAGCTCCGTAGGAGCGACCTGTCTGTAGAAAGCCCTCTACCAAACAATTTGAGCCCCAGAGGGGCGGAGCTATAAGTAGCGCAGGGTTTCAACCCTGGGCAAATCCGATTATCCCTTACGCCTCAAATCCCCTCGCCGAAATCCTTCCGCAGCTTGTCATACAGCTTCTCCTGACGCTTGCCCAGCTTCTCCACCTTTGCCTTCGCCTGCTTGTGCGTCTTCGGAATCCACAGCCGCGCCGGATTCTTCGAGTAGAACAGATCCGCATACGATATCACCTTGTCCTCTAATTTCTCGCACAGCATATCCCGCGCCGGCAGCGGAAGCTCCTTCCGCAATATCTCCTCCATGGCCAGTCCACCCATACCGATATGATTCTCCGCCACCCGCGCATGATCCGGCAGACCCTCCGCCAGCAACATCTCCTTACCCTTAATAATATGCTGAATGTACGGCAAATCGCCCGAGCACCCAATCTCCGGCGCATTCACATAGATGACACCGATGTCATGTAGCATCGCCGCCTCCTCTATAAACCGCAGCTGATCCGTGCCCATCCCCAGCCGCCTGCCGATTTCCAGCGCACGGTTCGTCACCAGCGTTACATGCGTCAGATAGATATGCGAGAGCACACTATCCACAGGAATGTACTTATTGATGAGCTTCTGGTAATTGACACTCACATGCTTGGGCTCCTTAAATATCGAAAACACGGACGATATAGGCAATATAAAATACGATATTTCTTCAGCAGAAGAAACAAAATTAGCGCCCGCAATTTGATTTTCAGAACAATTTTGTCCCCAAAATATCAACACCGATTCTCTGATACAGCATCCTCATGCTCAACTACATAGACGATCCTCTTACGCCATTCCTCTTATCCCTGCTCCTCCAGCTCATGACCCATCCGAGCACGCTTCGTCTCCAAATACTTCGCATTATGCGGATTCGGCTTGATCCGCAACGGAATACGCTCCGATATCTCCAGCCCATAGCCCGATATCGCCGTCCGCTTCTGAGGATTATTCGTAATCAAACGCATCCGGCTGATCCCCAGATCCTTCAGAATCTGCGCACCGACTCCATAGTCCCGCTGATCCATGCCGAACCCGAGCTGCAGATTCGCATCCACCGTATCAAATCCCTGCTCCTGAAGCTTATACGCCCGCAGCTTATTGAATAATCCGATGCCGCGCCCCTCCTGCTGCATATACAGCAGAACCCCCTGACCTTCCGCCTCAATCATCTTCATTGCCTCATGGAGCTGCGTACCGCAATCACACCGGCACGAGCCGAAAATATCGCCCGTAGCACAGCTCGAGTGGACACGCACCAGCACCGCATCCTCCGCCTTCCATTCGCCCTTAATCAGCGCCATGTGGATATCCCCATTATCCGACTGCTTATATGCTCTAAGGATAAAATCGCCATGTTCCGTCGGCATATTGACCTCAATCAGCCGCTCAATCAGGCTATCCTGCTGCATCCGATATTGGATCAGGTCCTTGATCGTCACCAACTTCATATCCAGCTCCGCCGCCATAATCAGCAGATCCGGCAGACGTGCCATCTCCCCGTCATCCTTAATGATCTCACAAATGACCCCCGCAGGCTCAAATCCCGCCAATCGCGCCAGGTCCACCGAGGCCTCCGTATGACCCGCCCGTCTGAGCACCCCGCCATCACGTGCCCGCAGCGGAAAAATATGACCCGGCTTGCCCAGATCCTCCGGACGCGTCGCCGGATTCACCAATGCCAGCACCGTCTTCGATCGATCATGTGCCGAAATCCCCGTAGTGCAGCCATGACCCTTCAAATCAACACTCACCGTAAACGGAGTCTCATACGTCGCCGTATTATCCACCACCATCAAGCCCAGACCCAGCTCATTACACCGCTCCTCCGATATCGGCGCGCAGATCAGTCCACGCCCCATCTTCGCCATAAAATTGATCACCTCCGGCGTCGCATTACGCGCCGCCGTCACAAAATCACCCTCATTCTCACGGTCCTCATCATCCACCACAATGATGATCTTCCCCGCCCTGATATCCGCTATTGCCTCCGCAATACTACTGAATCCACTATTTTCTGACATAACTCCGCCCTCCGGACAAAAAGCCCCTCCAGCCCCGCAAAGCTACAAAAACCAATTGTGTATGGAGAAGAGTGAGGCAAGTGCCGTGTGCTACAGCTTGTTCACTGGTATACCTACTATTTTAGAAAAGATAGTAGGTAATCTTAGCATTAGGTAATATGCATATAACCTTGTTAATCTGAAATCGAGCTATTTGTTTTCATTCTTTAAGCAAATTCTTATAGTAAAGTTTCAAAATAAAAGAATGCCTCGCTAACTTTGAAGTAATGCCAAGGCTACAAACTATCTTATCTGATGTACTTGAAACGAAAAGTGCGCTAGTGACGATGGCATTTATGGAAAATGTGTGGTATGAAAACTTCTTATATTAATAAATCACAGGGTCATGAATCATATTTAACGTGTCTAAGGTGTAGAAGTGTAACAATCCATAAAGTATTGGTATCATTTGACACGTCAGAGAATCAAGATGAGTATTTTGAGAATAGTGCATACCAAATCATAGAATGTCAAGGGTGCTTGGAAATTTCCTTCCAGAAAATATACTATGACAATGGGTGTTATGATTATATTTCAGATGAAGTTATACCAGTCATTTCTATCTATCCTATACGCTCGAAAGACTTTTGGTACGCTAAAGAATATCAACACTTACCAAAGAATTTGATAGGAGTTTATGAAGAAATTATAAAATGCTATAATAATAATTGTCTTATAAGCTGCGCTGGACTCATTAGAGCTCTTGTTGAAGGAATATGTAATGCCAATGGAGTTAAAGATGGGCCAATTAATATTGAGTATAAAAACACAAAAGCCCCAAAACGAATCAAAAATCTTGCAGGCAAAATAAATGGTCTTTACGAAAAAGGCTTAATAACGAAAGCTCATTCTGCGGCAATTCATGAGCACAGACTCTTAGGCAATGAAGCATTACATGAGCTGACTATCCAAAGTAAAGAGAATCTAAAAATCTATATTGAGATTATTGAGATTACTTTAGACAATTTATATAAAATGCCATACTCAGTGTTTCTCATAAATAATGAAAAACAATCCGTTTTTTAAAAACTTTTACTTATTCATATTCTCTATCATTTTTAATACTACGTCAATTTTTGTAGCAAGAATGGCTTTGTGTCCTTTACTTAAAATTTGCTGAATTATAATTCCTACCAGATTTTTACAATCTTTATCATGGAAGATCCAAACTCCCCCTCCACTTATACCTTCTAGTTTGCCACCTAAATGAGAATTGGGCTGTAAAGCGGACGTTATGTTACCATCATATTTTAATGCAATAGTATTTTTTGCACTAAAACCAAATTCTTCATATGCATAATCGAAAAAAGTTTCAGTTAAACAAGCAAATCCACCGGATTCAAACTGTGCTTTATTCCATACTTTCCCATTTAATCTTATAGGATATCCTATAACACAATAAGTGGATTCGTTGCCAAAAGAATGATTCAATGGTGCTTTTGAAATTTTTACTGCTTTAAAACGTGTCACAAGTAGATTAGTTGAATCATTGTCTACTTTAATTATGCATAAGTCAATTTTATCATCATTTCTATGTCCTGAAATTGGCATTGGAGACTTTATCAACCTACCACTAATGTATAAAGATATTTCATCGAGAATGACAAAAGTGTTACTATAATTTTCAGCTAAAACGTGCGCAGCAGTTACCACATAATATTCCTCATTATAACAAATAAATAAACCACTCCCTGCTGGTTTAATTTCTGATTTTTCGTCCTC
>JBBRLW010000218.1:0-4610 GCA_038231115.1 Bacteroidia bacterium | reverse complement strand
GATGGCTTGTTTCAGCGCTCAAAACAATCTACCCCTTTCACTACCGGTTTCAGGAAGTCGACGCATGAACGCTTTCCTCATGCCTGGTTGGCGGCTGGCCACCCTACTCGTTCTCGGCGCTCTTATGATTGCAGGAACGACTCTCGCTGACGATCAGACATCCACCACCGATCCGGCTGACGGAGTGCCTGCCAAGGAAAATAAACCTACTTCCGATGCCAAGGCTGCCCCGAGTGACACGGCCGTGGAAAGTGAGGATCCGAAGACCGCGGAACCCAAATCAGACAAGGCTTCAGTCGACGTAGGTGATCGCTCGAATCCGAAGCAGGAATCTTTGCTTAGCTCAATAACCTGAAGGGTATAATTTCCCGAGTGCAGGAAATGGATGTCAATAGCAGTATCTCCCTGTCCTTTGATGGTATCCGGACCATTAATCGTCCAGATAAAGGTGCTGCCCGGCATTCCTTTGACGGAATAATGCCCGATCGCCCGCTGACAGATCGTTTTAGGTCCTGTAATCGCTCCCGTAGTGGGAACAGGGTGAATATATACCAGTAATTCTAATGCCGTAGCAACACATGGGATGCCGTTAATAGAGTCATACGCGGTTTGGATCACCTGTAAGACGGCTGTCCTTGCAGTATCCCAGTCCACGGTGATGCGGTTGCTGCCCTGTCCGGAAGTAATCGTGCCGCCGAGGATTTTCCAGTCAAAGCTCGAATTCCTGACATATTGCGTCTGATAGACTACCGCCTTGCTGAACGCGCACACCGATGTATCCCCCTTTATAGGAGCTGTTTTCAGCTGATAGTCTATGACTACAGGAAGTATTGCGGTATCGCTATGGCATCCGAAGGTACTGACGGCATACGCCCCTACGCTTCCTGTGCCTCTATTTCCCCAATTGACCTGTATTTTATCGGTCTGGCCTCCGGATGCCTGTTTCCCTCCGGTAATTATCCAGTTATAGGTGTGTCTGGCGGATGGCTTCCAAATCCAGTAATCGATATTGCGTGCATTGGGACATACCGATTGTGGCCCTAAGATGCTGTCTATCCGCGGATGATCTATTACTACCTTTAGATAGGCCGTATCTCCCGGACAGCCTGCCGAGTTTATCTCTACCAGCTTCACCGTACCCGTATCAGCATCACCGATATTCCAGTGTACATCTACCGATGTTCCTGTGGCATTGGAGATACTCCCCCGATCAACGTTCCAGATATACTGGGACTTGGCATCGGGCTTATCAACGGAATACGTCTCTATGCTATTATAGCAGGACACAGTTTTTCCGGAAAAGCTTGTCTTTGGAGGGCGCGGGAGGATGGTAATCAGCTGCGTAAAGGTATCTGATTCACATCCGTATATATTTCTTTTGATCACCTGTAGCTTGCCGTTAGATCCATCGCTCCATTGTACTAAAACTTCCGACCAGTCCTGATTATGTGTTATGATCAGTCCTCCTGATACATTCCAGACATAGCGATAGCCTGTATCCGGATTGCCAATAGCGTACTTCTGCACACCGAGCTTGCAGGCGGAAGTTGTCCCTACAATAGATTTAGGCGGCAGTACGGGCGTCACATAAATCTGATAGGTATTGTTGGTGAACTTCCTCGGACACGCATTATTATATGCAAAGGCAATAAATATATAGGGGGAAGGCCGCGCCTGTCCGCACAGGGTATGCCAGTTAAAATATGTCGCGGCTATTTTGGGACCGGAAGCATTCTTTCCGGTAGCTACATTTTTCGGGAATTTGGCCACATCAAATATCTCTCCTGATAGCTGTAGCCAGAGAGAGTCTCCACCGGCATAATTAATCGGGAAGCCCAGGGTTTTGCCTTCCTCTATGGTATAGCTGAACCGATTATTGGGTTTAATGGTAACATTTCCGCTTGGAGAAGTATCCGCATCTACACGCGATGGTGCCGGACTCGGATTACAGGTTATTGCAATAATCTGAATATCTCTACGGGTTGTGCTGATGGCCTTGCCATTGCGCCACTCCGTGACTTCTACTGCAATAACATAACGTCCTGTAAGCGGAATATAGAGCGTTGCCAGTCCGGTGACCGCATCAATATTGGCTACACCTTTGGATCCGAAAGGCTGTGTATAGCTGTATCCGCTATTATAACGGACAACTCCGGGTAGCGCGAAATTTGACGCGGGCGTCGGAGCCGGGACATTTTTATCGCCGCCCAGATAAGGACGGACAAATTTGTAGGAAAGGGAATCGCCATCCGCATCTGTTGCCGAGTATAGCGAGCGTACCGTATCGTTCACACAGACGTACGGAATTGGCCGGCTATCCAGGAATTGCAGGGACGTGTTCGTGAGCTTATTAGGCGCTGGAATAAAGCAGAGATACGTTTGTCCCTGCTCAATGTCCAGATTTACGGATGTATTCCGGCAGCACCGGACGTACGTAATGTAATATCCATAATTGGAGGCATCCAGGTCAATAGTAGTCTCGTAATATCCGCCTTCGAGCTTTGCTTTGGCAGTTCCTGCACAGGCTGAGCCTCCGCTGACCGGATCCACCGGAAAATGATCACCCAGATCTACCGGAACGTCATTGATTATTGCTGTATTGGAAGGATCGGCACTGTATATCCCCAGGTCAACCGTTGGATCATAATTGGTTGAGGAATTGGCATCCCGGAAGATGTCAAACCTGATTTTGTACCGGAACTTGCCCGCTGGCGTTTTCCCCAGGTAGGTATAGGTCACGTTTCCCCCAACAAGGTGGGTAGCCTGTACATTTACGATGCTTCCACATAGGAGCATTATAAGCAGGAAAACTCTGTACATCAGAGCGCTATTTATATCATTTTTCGCGGCAGTCATTGGCATTTTGACGCTTGTGTGTCCTGAATCTTATAGACATAGCATATCCGCCATGTTAGTCAAAATTCCGGATGGTAAATATAGCGAATAACTATGCCATCTTGCAAATCATCCCCTTAAAATGGGAAAAGCCTTCTGTTTCTCACCTCTGTAAAAAACAAAACCCCCAGGCAAAAGCCTGAGGGTTCCATTCTATGAAATGAATCTGTGAACTATCTGACGATTCTCAAAGGCAGCGTAGCCTGACCTTCTGAAGATACGATGCGTAGCAGATACTGACCCTGAGCCAGTCCCTGAATAGCGCCGGAAATATCTTCGCGAATAAGTCCTGCCGGACGTTTGCCATCAGCAATTTTGCCAATCAATTTGCCATTCAGGTCTGATAGATACATAGTCACCTGGGATGCTTTAGCCAGGCTGAACTCCACATACGCAATCTCCGTAGCCGGATTCGGATATAGCTTCAGTCCGGAAATAATACCGGATACTTCTATGATTCCGTTAGTCGTATCAACTACAACAGTTTGCGTTGAGGCGGTAGAACATCCGTTGCTCGCCGTGAACGTTCCACGCACGGTGTAGGTATTGGATGTAGCATACTTGTGCGTCAGGGAAATGCCTGTTGTAATTGAGTCTTTGCTTCCATCTCCGTAATCAAATTTGACTTTCTTGATTTTCGCAGTAGTGACGCGGTCTTTTGCTGTAAAGGTTTCATTGCCTGATGATCCGGATACTGTAAATGCAGAGTCAGGAGCAGTCAGAACATTGATATTGATAACTGAGTCAGACGTACATCCTCTGGACGAAGTTGTGTGGGCCGTAAACTGAAGCGCTCCGGCTCCTTTTACTGAAAACTGCAATGTATCACCCGCCAGAGCTGTAGGGAAGCCTGTTATTGTCCAGGATGTATTAGCACTGGCCGGATAAGAGCGGGCAATCAGGACAACAGTGCTGCCTTCACAAGCCTGTGATGGCGCCTGAAGTACTTTCACCTTCACGCTATCCACCGTAATCGATTTGCTGAGTGAGCTTATGCAGCCATCCGAGGAAGTAGCCGTTTCAACAACGGTATAGCTGCCTGATCTGGCATATTTATACTTCGGATTGATGGCTGCCGAATTGCTCAGATCTCCAAAATCCCATGAGCGCTTGCTGATGGTGCTTCCACCGCCTACGGTAGTTGAATCCGTAAAGCTGACCGATTTATCGATGCACAGATTGGATGCACCAAACTTGACATCAGGTTTGGAATATACAAATACATTGTAGTTTGTAGAATCAGCACATCCGTAGATGCTTGTTACTTTAAGCGTAGTTCCATAGTTCTTGCCGGTAGCATACACATGCTTCGGAGATATTAAGGTGGAAGTTGTCCCGTCTGCGAAGCTATACAGATAGCTCAGTGTACCTCCATTGGCAGGAACAGTCGACTTGTTGGTAAACACGACAGAGTCTCCGGCACATCCGTTGGCCGCAGTAAAGATTGCAGTCGGGTTTGGACGCACGGTAACTGTCTGCGTAGCAGAGTCCGTACAGCCTTTTCCTGAGCTTACTTTCAGCTTGACCGTATAGGTACCGGCAGCAGTGTATTTGAATGTAGTAGTAGCGGAGGAGGATGTGCTGACAGCGGGATCTCCGAAGCTGTAAGCGTATGTATTCAGCGATCCGGAAGCGATTTTGGTAGAATCCGTAAAGTTTGTCGTAGTGCCCAGGCAGGCATCCGGAGCAGAGAATTTCACGACGGGCAGTGGATC
>JBBRLW010000217.1:0-4633 GCA_038231115.1 Bacteroidia bacterium | reverse complement strand
CCAGGCCATTTTTGCTTCAATTTGAGGATGGCTAAGCAGAGATTGCTTAGCCCGTCTGGAATTATTTAAGCGATCAGACCTGTCTCCATTACCTGATTACAAACCGCATAAGCTCCGAGGCATGATCAGCGCCGGAAATACGGATCAGGTATATGCCCGGACGTAGTCCGGAAGTAGGAAGTACATAACCTGAGCCATCGTCAGGACTGACAATCAGGCTCTGAACTATGTTTCCGGAGACATTATATACGGACAGGCTTGCTTCAGCCAGGTTGCGGAAAATGATATGCACCGGTTCTCCGCTGGCCGCTGGATTGGGAAATAGGGATACTTCCTCACGTACATTCTGCTTCACGCTGCGATTGATGCGGATGACGTCGCTCAGCTCTGATTTGCCGTTATAGTCCACCTGACGCAGCCTGTAATATCCAAGGCCCTTAAGGGTTGATCATCATACGCACCATAGCTCGCCGGAGTATTGCGGGTACCGCCTCCGATGATGGTCGCAATGACGTCGAAATGCTTGCCATCGGATGACCTTTCCAGATCAAAATGACTGTTATTCAATTCGGAGGCTGTCGTCCATACCATCCTGTTGCGCAGGCCTTCTACCGATCCGCTGAAACTGGTCAGCTCTACAGGCAGCGGATTCAGGTTAGATAATGATCCAAGGGCATAAATGCCATAGTCTTGGGTCTTAGCGCCTGATTTTACGGTTCCCATGCTGGCATCGCCTGTTGTGCCTCCGTTTCCTTTGGACTCCCATTCCGGAAACAGCAGGTTGAGCAGCGCTTCCCAATGGGCTACCACCATACTGGAAGTCTGGGTAAGGCCTCCGCTTCTGTTGCTTGCCCAGCTGAGCGTAATATACACTTTGGACACTCCGCTGAGCCGCTCAATATCCCAGTACTCGGATTTGGATACGTTTTGCAAGCTGTCTTCACGATGAGAGTAATCGCATTGGGTAGGATAATGATGGTTATAGTAGGCATAGAATTGTGCATAGGTTTCCAGCGGGGCAGATATGCCGAGCGGTGCATAATATTTATAGTCACCTACTGGAAATATAAAAGCATCATTTCCTTCTTTCTTCATAGGCCCATTAACAAAAGAGCTATCGCTGCCTCCGCTTACGTTGACGTTATCTCCAACAATGAGGATCGTAAGGTCGGTAGTAGTGATGCGTCCTTTGCTGAGCTTGAGTGTTTGTGTAGATCCGCCATGCAGCTCCAGCGGAGAAACCAGGATAAGGTATTTCGCTATCGATTTACGCATGGTGATATTCCCCTGCCAGCAGGTGATATTGGTGAGGAAACCCAGGTACTGATTGGAAGCTCCCCGGAAAATAAGTTCTGACGTTCCATAGTCAAATCCCAGTCCGGCAGATATGTCTCCATAGAGATGAATATATCCACCGACCAGCTTTCCGCTGCCGAGCGTCAGGTCATCGAGGATAACCATAGAATCGTCTGAAGCAAGCGTAAGCTTATCTCCGGAGCCGGATCTGTCCATACTGATGCTATGGAACGTGTCGCTTGCGGGAACATCGTAGCTGACATTGGATGTGCCTGTAAACGTTAGCAATCCGTCGTTATGGAAAAGCCTTCCGCCGGAATGCGTGAAGCTGCCCTCAAGTTCCGTAATACCGGAGCTTAGGCGGAAGCTACCTCCTGATATGGCGAGATTCCCTTCTATATTAATTAGATCATCGCTGGCATCAAAGGATCCACCGCCGAAGCTGATTCCCGAGCTACCTACACTCATCTGATCATATTGCTGGATGATATGTCCTGTATAGGCAGAAGTAGTAGTAATTCCGAGTACACTGATGACAAAGTTCAGCTGGCAGCTTCCATTAGAGCTATTGGCTCCATTGAATATGGCAATATCGGAGCTTCCGGGTACGGACGCGCCTCCAGTACCTCCGGAAGTAGCTGACCAGTTCGTGCTGGAGTTAAAGCTGGCGCCTGAGCTGGCAATCCAGTAGCGGTTAGCAGCCTTAGCGGGAAGAATGCTCAGAAGACAAAAAATAACAGGAATGGCCATCAGGCTATGCTGACGGACGTTTTTTGAAAAGGAGTGTAATGTAATTCTCATCGTATTTTATTTTAGCGTGAATAGAAATAGACATGGAAATCCTGATCGGATAAATCAGATGTTTTGCAGACTATAACATAGATCGGGATTTAGGCCGAGCACGGTCATACTCCGAAAATGCAGATTTTTCCGGCAGCAGCAGTGTGTCAAAGGCACGGATCAGGATCGTAGGGAAGGATTTTAGTTTAGCGTGATACCTGATTTTTATCCTTATGTCGCGGCTTCTGTCAGCCGCGAGCTGGGGAGGAATCGGTAGAATAGCAGGGGTGAATGCTTCCTCTATTCATGCCTTTAGCTCTTCAGCGGCACATGTAATTTATCTACATTAGAAAACTTATAAAAATTCATTAAAAGACTACAATTTTATGCCGAATGATATTAATAAACTAAACATCGTTTAATTAATTAGTAAACAGTGATTAGAAGAGCTTTTGTTTAGTAAACCTATAATGACTTTTAACAATTTGTATCATTATCATACAAATTGGTATATCAATACAATATTGTAAATACCTGTGAGTATCTTGCATTTCCTGATATTCCTGAAAGCACAGGGATGCCACAAGGCTAAGCCCGTATGCTGATATGGCATCTCCCCTGACTATGAATATTTTTCTGCAGTATGGCAGCTCGATTCCTCAAGTTCCGGGATGATATCGAGTGCAAGGGCAGCTCCCATGCTCAAAATGGCCTGATGGAGGCAGGATCTACAAGAACGATTAAGAGCCTGTCTGAGCCGTCATTTTTAGGCAGGCCTGTGATATAAAGGAGACTCAGTCCGCATGAAAACCGTAGCCAACCGAAGAACCCTCCGCATGGATCATAAATCTGATAAGTAGGCTCAGCCTGCTTCCGGAGATAGATTAGCGTATTAATCCCAGAACTCTTTGACCGGAGGCATGGTGCGGAAAATAAAGTCCCAGAGCGGAGAAGATACTCCGTAGGCTTTGTCGTGATAGCGGAAGTGGTGGAGATTGTGGTACTTCCAGAAGAAGCGCATCCGGTTTTTTGGCGGACGGGATATATGCATGGTATAGTGGATAAAGGCGTAGGCCATGTACCCGATCATGAAGCCGGAGAAAAATACGTAGGCACTTTCTCCGAGGATGCTGCGGAAGCCGAGGAAAAACAGTCCGGATATGAGGATGCTCGGCACCGGAGGCATGATGAGCCGCTCCTTATCCTTGGGGAACTCATGATGCACGCCATGCATCATATATTGGAAACGCTGTCCGATGGCAGACTCCGAGACCATGTGGAAGACATATCGGTGGAGGACATACTCAAAGAAGGTCCAGAAAAACAGTCCGGAAAAGAAGATGGCGGCCAGCCTGAGGTATCCCGGGTGATAGCTGTTGTAGAAGTACCAGGTCAGGAGGGCACAAAGAGGGATATACATGCAGTATATTACGGCAGGATACGTTTTGGTAAGTGATTCAAGGATACTGCTTTGAAAGAGCCTCCCTTGGCCTTTCGCCTGGACTTTTGTGGACATAATTCTAATAAAATCAGATAGACAACACTGTAACGCCTAAAAAGTTTGGCAACAAAAATAAAACCAGCCAGAGGAAGCATTGAATGTTTACTACGCTGCATTATTTCTATCCCTTGCCTTCACCTGCTCAAAACAGGGGATACGCCTATTATCGGAAGTATATCGTGTCCTGAAGCAAGGCATCTGCGTATTTTTGTGTCCATGATTTTGGCTCCGCTACAGGTATCAGGCAGGCATGGCAGAGGAAGGTATTGGCCAGTCCGGCTGATCCTGATCCACGTGCTGGTCTGGGCAGTGCTGATTGCACTGCCTATTGTTCTGATGCGCCGCGATCATTTTTCCTGGCATACTTCCTTTCTTTGGAGAGTTTCTCTGGTAAATGCTTTAGGGATAGCGATGTATTACTTCAATACGCTGGTCCTGATTCCTGAGCTGCTGGCGCGCCGCAGATTCTTCGCTTACATCATGGCGATTACAGCGCTGCTTTCCCTGCTGATCCTCGTTCCCTATACGCTGCATAAATACTATCCGCTTGAGCTTCCGGCCATGCCGGAACAGATGCGTCGGGAAACCGGTGCGCGGGGAGAGAATCATATCCTGCAGGAGATGTACATGATCCGGGCTTCGTTTATTACCGGACTGATCATCTTTGCCGTGTCCTCGGGCATTACAATTACATCCGGATGGCTCCGAATGATAAGCAGAGTGCAGGAATCTGATAAAGAGCGGCTTACTACGGAGCTGGCTTTCCTCAAATCGCAGATCAATCCACATTTCCTGTTCAATACGCTGAATAATATCTACTCGCTCACCTATACCAAGTCTGATGCTGCGCCGGATGCCGTCATGAAGCTCTCGCATATCATGCGTTATATGCTCTATGACTCTTTGGATGAGCAGGTTCCGCTGGAAAAGGAGATCAGCTATATCCGCGACTTTATTGCGCTGCAGAAGCTCCGCCTGCCTCCGGAGGCAGATATTCGTCTGGATATCAGGGGAAACTGCGAGGGACTGAGTATTGCGCCCATGCTTTTGATTCCT
>JBBRLW010000216.1:0-4658 GCA_038231115.1 Bacteroidia bacterium | reverse complement strand
ATCTGACATCTGTATTTGCATTTTTCTCGCCTCGGAAGCTGCTGCCTGGGCAAAATCATCTCCTGAGGAAGCATAAATGATATTGCGTGAAGAATTGACTAATATCCCACAGGAACTATTCATTGATCTGCGTGATACTTCAGCCAAATCACCTCCCTGTGCTCCAATTCCAGGGATTAGTAAAAAATGCTCAGGAATAAGCTTCCGAACTTCCGAGAAATATTCCGTCTTGGTCGCACCTACTACGAACATAATATTTTTGGATGTTCCCCATTTCTGTGCCTGAGAGATCACTGATTTGTAGAGAGGAAAATTTTGATCATTTGATATAAACTGAAAATCAGCGGCTGATGCATTGGATGTAAGCGCCAGAAGAATTGACCATTTACCCTGATATTTCAGGAAAGGATCAACAGAGTCTTTGCCCATATAGGGTGCAAGAGTTATCGCATCAAAATTCATAGTATCGAAGAAAGCTTTGGCATACTGATCCGCCGTATTGCCAATATCGCCCCGCTTCGCATCTGCAATAATGAAGTGCGTATTTCCGACATATTTGACCGTCTCTTCCATTGCTTCCCATCCCTGTACTCCCTGAGCCTCATAGAATGCAGTGTTTATCTTGTAGGAGACGCAATAGTCACGCGTTGAATCAATGATCGCCTTATTAAAGCTCAATTGTGGATTGCTGGCAGACTGAAGACTGGATGGTATTTTTTCGATGTCTGTATCCAGACCTATGCATAAATAAGACTTCTTTAGCCTGATCTGAGCTATAATATCTGCGAAATTCATTAAAGCAAATTTCTATATTTAGCCTCAGTAAAAGCTTTAATCCTATGATTTATTACGAAATTTGTTCCAGTGAGCTTCAGAGAGGAAGGAGAAATTTTGGAGGAGCTCATTGCTCAGGAACACGCATTAAGCGATGATCTGATTTTAAAAGTGTTCAGATATCAGGCGCAATACAACCCGGTTTACAGCAAGTACCTGGAGTATTTGGGCTGTAATATCTCCGGTATTGTTAGTATCACAGATATTCCATTTATGCCTGTGGAGCTTTTTAAAGATCATAAAGTGCTTATTGGTGAGGATTTTGAGCTATACTTCGAAAGCTCGGGGACTACGGGCTCGGTAGCTTCTAAGCATTATGTCCGAAACAAATTCATTTATGAAGTTCATAGTCGCAAGGCCTTTGAAGCTATCTATGGAGATATTGACTCATACATCATCTTTGCACTATTGCCTAATTATATAGAGCGAGGCAATTCATCCCTGGTATATATGACTACCAGCTTCATCAATTCACAAAATCATGAGCTGTCTGGCTTCTATCTGAATGACTTTAAAAAACTGGCTGTCGAGCTACATGCCGCTAAAAAATCTGACTATAAAATACTCCTGATTGGAGTCAGCTACGCGCTCCTCGATTTTTTCGCGGAGTATCCTCAATCTGGAACCGATATGATTATTATGGAAACGGGTGGAATGAAAGGACGGAAAAAGGAATTAACAAGACATGAGCTCCATGAGGAACTGAACACAATATCGGGTGCTACACAAATACATTCTGAGTACGGTATGACGGAATTGCTAAGCCAGGCATATTCCAGGCATGGAGGTGTTTTTCAAACCTCCCCTTTGATGCGTGTTCTTATCAGAGACCTCAGCGATCCCTTGAGTACTAATATGACTGGAACAGGTGGCATCAATGTAATTGACTTAGCCAATCTTTATTCGTGTTCCTTCCTGGCCATAAGCGATCTTGGAACTGTGCATCCGGACGGTACCTTCGATGTATTAGGTCGAATAGATCAGTCAGACATACGTGGATGTTCTCTAATGTACTAATATGCAGATGAAGCGTTTTCCTAAAAAGTTTATCTCTACAATGGAGGCTCAGTTAGGTGGAGAACTGAATCTATTTCTTGATGCAATGCAGGAAAAATCTCCTACCAGCATTAGACTTAATCCCAATAAACATACGGGCCTATTTCAGGAGGAAGGAGTAATTCCCTGGTGCCCAAGCGGCAGGTTTTTAATGAAACGACCTCAGTTTGTGTTTGATCCATTATATCACGCAGGATGCTATTATTCTCAGGAATCCTCATCCATGTTATTTGCTAACCTGATTGATTTTCAACAGGATATAAGGATATTGGACCTGTGCGCCGCACCAGGCGGGAAAAGCTCGCTCTTGCTCAGCAATATGACGGCTGACTCGGTTTTGATCAGTAATGAGATGATAGGTAAGCGGAATTTTATTCTTCAGGAAAATCTGATAAAATGGGGAAATAGTAACGTTATCGTCTCTCAAAACAAAGCGGAGGATTTTCGGCATTTGAAATCATTTTTCGATGTCATTCTAATAGATGCTCCCTGCTCCGGTGAAGGGATGTTCCGTAAAGATGATGAGGCCGTAGAGCAATGGTCAGAAAGTCTGGTGGAAAGCTGCTCCCATATTCAGTCAGAACTACTCAGACAGGCTATTCCATTGCTGAAAAGCTCCGGAATACTAATATATTCTACCTGTACTTTTGAACCGTCCGAAAATGAGCATAATTTGATAAAAGCTATAGAGAGCTTTCCTGATGACTTTGAGCCGGTTCGTTATCCTGACGCTACTCAGACAGGTCTTACCGAAATCGAATATATTGCCAACGAAACGGTGCATTATGGATATTACTGTTATCCCCATAAGCTGCCCGGGGAGGGACAGTTTTTTTCTGCTTTCAGAAAGTCGGATATTCAATCTTCCGGTCAGAAAAATGAGAACAGGGGGAAGATAAATCAAGTCTCGTCACAAATTCAGAGCGCCGTAGATCAGACATTTGATTCTCATGGACTAAGCCTTTTTGAGTTTAAGAATGAAATTCATGCTTCTCTTCCTTCTTTAATACAAACACTACCATTTCTAAAGGAATTAACACTCAGAAAAACAGGAGTCAGACTGGGTAGTGCCGTAAGAGGTCAGCTTATTTTTTCACATGAGAGTGCTATGTCCTTTGATCTATCATATATGGGCGAGAAAGTCGAGCTAAATCTTTCTGAAGCATTGGATTATATGCAGAGGCAGACGATGTCGCCACAGAAAGATATGGCTTCCGGATATTTTCAATATACGTATCAGGGAATTCCTATTGGATGGGCTAAAAATGTGGGAAACAGAGTGAATGCCCAATACCCTCAGGAATGGCGGATCAGGAAGCAGAGGCCTTTGATCTAAGTCTTTTCCATAGAAACTGCAGCGCAGATATGTTGAAGGGTAGGGCAGCTAATTGATGGAGAAGTTTTCTGTTGAGTTTATTCGCACTCATCTTCCAAAGCTTCAGATATTGATAGCACATCAGATTTAGAAAGTACTCATCAATTTCAGGATAGTTAGATTCTATGAATTTCAAAATGTAATATATACAGTCTGTTTCATTGTGATCCAATCGCTTTTTGCCCTCGAGGAAAATCAGATATGTTTTTAAGTCATTCTCGCGCAGATTTATGCCAATCGCATCGAGATTATTCCCATGAATTTTACCCAGCATCTGATTCCTTATTTCCTTGTGGGTATTCGCTATTTGAGTGTTTGACTCCCTATATTGAACCAGCGGATCAGAAATCATCCCGAATCGTACTCCATGTTTGAGGCAACGCAGCCATAAATCATAATCCCCTACAGTATTTAGGGATTCATTGTAGAACATAGTATTCTCCTCAAATATCCATCGCCGGAACATGAGAGAAGGCTGGAAAACCTGATTCTTGAAGAACATTTCATGCTTCAGCTCATGCATATTCATAGTAATGACAGGCTGAAGATAAGTGCCCCGAGCTCCGAATTTCATCAATGAACTGTAAACAATATCAATGGCTGGTAAATCAAAGACTTCTAACTCAGTAATGAGTCTGTGGGGATACGAAATATCATCTGCATCCTGCCAGGCGATATAGTCTCCACGTGCCAGCGATATCAACTCATTACGGACGGCATTATTTCCGCGGTTTCGGGTATAGCTCAGAAATTTGAATCTTGGGTCATCAATAGATTCAAGGATTCCAAGCGTATCATCCGTAGAACCATCGTTGATAGCTATAAACTCAAGATCCGTGAAAGTCTGGCTTAATATGGATTCAATTGCCTCTTTGACATATTGCTCGGCATTATACACCGGCATCAACACAGAAATCAAAGGAGAATTATGCACAAATGAATCGGATAATCGGTTCGAGGAAATGTCCCGTTTGACTTAGGTCGTATTTATGTTTAAAGCTTGCAGAAGACCTGATCCGGAGATTTCCGGATTGAATGAGATTAAAGGCTTCATAGGTATCATTTACAATATATGAATCCGATTCTGAGAGGAGATTAATTAATCCGCCCGTAGCATATCCTATCACAGGAGTATCCACCAGAACACTCTCATGTACCATACGAGGCCAGCCTTCCAGCACTCTGCTCATGGCGATACTACAATAGCTTTGTGCCATAGCAGTGAGATATGACTGAAAATCAAAAATTTTGATAGAATAGTCGAGGTGCATTTCCTCATTTTTGCTTTTCAACGAACAAAAATAGGGATCATATCCCGCCGCCTTCAGCAATTTTGCCAGGGTGAATGTGTCCGGGTGCTGCTTGTCCGACCATTGGCCCAAAAGAATGCTAT
>JBBRLW010000215.1:0-4678 GCA_038231115.1 Bacteroidia bacterium | reverse complement strand
GGAGCTAATTCAACCGAGGTATTCGATCGTATTCTTCCGGCTCGGAAAGGTGTCTGTTTTGAGCTGGACAGGAATGTGGAGTTTTTTAGTCAGCTGGCACCAGATATTTCCTGGGAAGAGCTAAGTCCTGTAATCAGTCATGAGCTGCCTCCCCTATCTGATGTCAGGACTCCTTATCTGGTGATCTTTCCCGGGGCGAGTGCAAAGCTCAAGCGCTGGGACATCCGGAAATTCTCCGAAGCCAGCCGGACAATGCTGGAGGAGTATCCGCATTATACCATCTATATCGCAGGCTCCAGGGATGATACGAATCGGGGACAGGAAATTATTTCCCACAATAGCGCATTCACAGGACGTATCCATAACCTTTGCGGAAAAACATCGCTTCCAGAGCTATATGCGCTTATACAGCACTCCGCCTTTGTATTAACCAACGATACCGTCGCGCTGCACATGGCCGCGACCACTTCCGTGCCTTTTGTCTGTATGCTGATGGGGCAGGATGCAGGTAAATTTGCGCCCTATCCGGAGCGTTTCCATATTCGCGGATCTTTTATATTTCCTCCGGATGTACGCAATAAAATTGCAGCACAGGATTATAGTCCCCTGCCTTACTATCCTGATATTAATCGGATCACGGTAGAGGAAGTACTGTCCGAAGTCCGGCACTGGATCAAGGCATAGGAATTAGACAGAGTCAATGGATCAGAATCATTAAATTTGCCCTAATGCCTTTTCTACGGAACCCTATTCTATTCCTGCTTATGCTCCTGCCTGCCTGCCTTATGGGACAGGGACAGCCACAGGCACTTGTCCTCAAAGGATTTCGTGCGGACATGGGGCGCAAGCTGGAGTCAGATGTATGGATCAGGACCTACAGGTTCCGGAATGCCAATCCCTTTGCACTGACCATTACAGATGTCCATACTTCCCGCAAGGGATGCAGCAGTACCAGTTCCGCACTGGCTGCCGTCATGCCCGGCGATAGCGGATCCATAGAGCTTCGTATTGGCAATCACTGCACTTCCGGTCGGATGGCCGATACGCTGCATATCAGCTACGAAGTAAACGGAGTAGTGCAGACACAGCATCTCCCTTTCCAGGCCTACATCCGCCCCCGTGAGAGCTACGAAGCACGTCCGCAGCTGGCCATCATCAACAATTATGTTACGATCGAAAGGCCGGCGCCCGGACAGTCCTATCAGGTCAGCTTTCAGCTGCTGAATACCGGAACGGCTCCGCTTATGATATCTGACCTGCAAAGCCCTTCAGCAGACGTTGCCTTGTCTGAAAATCCCAAACCCATCGCCGCAGGAAGCTCCGGATATATAACCGCAACAGTAAGTCCACACGGACAGGGCGGATTCCGCTACTACATCACTTTCCGGAGCAACGATCCGGAGGAATCAGAACCGGCTACGCTAATCATCAAAGGAAAATTCAGTAAGTAAGGATATAGAGATCAGCAAAGCAGAGACGGGTAATCTTCTCTTTCCGAAATCACTTCGTTTACCTTTCGGCCTACCATGGTATTAATCAGTAAAGAATGAACAATGAAACCCATGCTTAAGTCATTACTTCTGATTTGCCTGCTCGCAATGAACAGCTGTATGTCCGCAAAAACAGGGATCAGAAGCGTTCTGATGTCAGGACGTATTATGGCGGCGCATCAATACTGCGGAGGCATTGCGCCAAGTCCGGAGATGATCAGGCAGGCGGAAACACCTGTCCCCTACCGAGGCACGCTTGATTTTGTCAATGTAGCGAAGCCCCAGCTGCGATATACATTCAGCTCGGACGATAGCGGACGATTTTCACTCCGTCTTCCCGCAGGAAAGTATCAGATTATGTATCCGGAAGTTCCGAATATCAAGCCTGATCTGCATTCGCAATCAAAGGATATGACTCAGGCATCCTATATGGAAGATTGTCAGCGCAATTATCATCCGGTGCTGGGAAGCGCAACCGTTCCCCTAAAAGGGATACGCAAGGCACGGATCAGCATATATATCCGATGCAATCCCTGTGGACCGGGCATCCCGTAGAGAGGTTAAGAGCCTGTCCAGGAATTTTTATTTGTGCATTTGAGATGATTTTGGTGTCAGCCAGGACGGGCTTTGAAGGACATCGCAGAGCCACTACGTTCAAAAAGACCAACGAAGGATGACGCAAAAAGCATCCAAATAAGCTTTTAAAGATTCCTGGACAGGCTCAAAGGATGTATTTCGCAATTCTCGCCTAAAATTGCTTAATTTGCACCTCATTTAATTTCAAATAAGAGTGTGTTTTTTAGGAAGCACCAATTTCGCTTTATATGGCTACTATTGAAAATATCAGAAAGCACTCGGGATGGGTCATCGGCATCATTGCCTTAGCAATGTTCGGATTCCTTGTCTCCGACGTGTTTACTTCCGGTCGTTTTGACTTCCTGCGTGGACAGACACGTGGTATCGGACTCATCAGCGGTGAGGAGATTGATCCGCGTACATTTTCCGAGAAGCTGAAAATAGCGACCGAAAATCAGCGCCAGCAGCTTCCACCGGAGCAGTCTATTTCTGCAGAAATGGAAGGTCAGCTCAATGATCAGGTCTGGAATAACATCGTAGATCAGTACGTCATGGATAAAGAGTATGCCAGCCTCGGACTGGAAGTCACCGGACAGGAGATCAAAGACCTCGTTGTAGGACCTCAGCCTCACCCGATTGCCGTTCAGTTCCTTGTATCTGACCGTTCTACGGGCAAGTATGAGAAGGATCAGATATTCAAATTCATGTCTAATCTGGATAAGGTAACACCGGAGCAGCGCCAGTTCTGGGCGCAGTTTGAGGATTACCTCTCGCATGAGCGTACCCGCGAAAAATATAACGCGATGGTCAAATCAGCCCTGTATGTCAATGATCTCGAAGCCAAAGATGCCTTCCTCGCTAATAATCGCCTGGAGTCCATACAATATGTGGCCGTGCCGCTATCTACGATTCAGGACAAGGACGTAAAAATTTCGGATGCAGATCTGAAAGAATACATGGACAGGCACAAAGAGATGTACAGGAGGGAGGAAGCCCGTTCCGTGGATTACGTTACTTTCGACATTAATGTCAGCAAAGCTGATAGTATGATGGCGATGAAGCAGATCGAAGAACAGAAAGAAGGTCTTCGTACATCAACTAATGACTCTCTCTTCGTTACCCGCAAAGGATCAGCTTCCAACGGATTTGTTTTCCGCTCGCAGTTCAAAGATTTGCCGGAAAGCATGGAAGAGGAAGTATTTGCTTCCGATAGCGGTACGGTAATCGGCCCGCGTCTGGATAAAGGCGTTTACAAAGTAGTAAAGGTATCAGCAGTGAAGATGGATACCAATTACATCTACAAGGCATCACATATCCTGATCCGTCCGGAGGGCAATACGAAAGAAGATACGCTGAAAGCGGAAGCCACAGCACGCGAAGTATATGAGAAGCTGAAAAAAGGCGGAGACTTCTCCGAGCAGGCGATGGAAAAATCACAGGATCCGGGTTCTGCTGCCAAAGGCGGAGACCTCGGCTGGTTTACCGCAGACAAGATGATTCCGAAATTTGCCGCTGCCGTCAAGAAAGCCAAAAACGGAGACCTGGTCATGGTGACTACGGAGTTTGGAGTACATATCATCAAAGTAACAGCACCTAAGTCCAATAAGAAGCTGAAAATTGCTATCCTGGAGCGTCCGGTAGATGCCAGCACGGAAACGGAGCGTAAGGTATTCAGCGAGGCGAATAAATTCCGCACGGCGATTCAGAACACGAATGATTTTGAGACACAGCTTCAGAAAATGGGACTCAACAAGCGTGCAGCCAATAATATCAAGCCTAACGATCGCAATATCCCGGGACTTGAGGCACCACGTGAGCTTATCCGCTGGATGTACGATGCTTCGACCAAATTAGGAGATGTATCGGCGCCTTTTTCTCTGGGAAGCAGAATTGTAGTAGCCAAGCTCGTCAAAACTCAGGAGTCAGGAATTGCACCACTGGCAGATGTCCGCGAGCAGGTTATGACAATTGTTAGAATGGATAAAAAACGCGATCAGCTTATGCAGCGCGTGAAAGAAGTGGCTGACAAAAATACGACGCTTGAGTCCATCGCAGCGGCGCTGAAATCTCAGGTAACACCCGGAGAGAATCTCAGCTTTAGCAATCCGGCGCTGCCTACATTGCCTAATGAGCCTTTTGCCATCGGATATCTCGCCGGAATGCCAGTTAACAAAGTATCCAAACCAATACGCGGAGAAAATGCGGTGATCGTTGCGAAAGTAGTGTCCGCCAGCAATATCAATATACCGAAGAGCTTTGTCATGGAGCGTAAAAGTATGGAGCGCATGGATGCCGAGCGCGGTCCCAATGAAGCCGTCGGAGTTCTTCGCGAAGCCTCTGATATCAAAGACTTCCGTTATAAATACTATTAGTAGAGTAGCATATTTCCTGTAATAGGAAGCCATACAAAAGGGCGGAAGATTATATATCTTCCGCCCTTTTTTGTTGTTGGAAGCAGGGATAATCACGCGGAAGTCAAAGTTATATCCCTGCAAAATGTGCCTGCCAACTGATTTGATAGCTATTTCATAATTGTACGAGTGCGTAGTTAACCTCCCTGGGATCATCCTTACCATAAACCGCTCTACCGAGTTAATGGGATCATGCTTATT
>JBBRLW010000214.1:0-4705 GCA_038231115.1 Bacteroidia bacterium | reverse complement strand
GGGGTCATCCTGCATCCGATACATTCCGCTAAATTACATCAATTGTCCGTCTTTACTGGGAAACATTCGTGGTAGAATCAGGTGCATAGAATGGGTCTGCGAAGAGGAATGCCAGATACAGTACCTATTAGTGAGCTTGTAGATTACAGAATATTCTGGTTTTTCTTCTATACTTTTTAGGTAAATCTAAAACTTTAATAATATCTTCTACATATTCTATCAGGAGGCAGGTAATAATAATTGTTTCACCGCTCTTCATTGTAATTCTTGCAAAATGATATTGATCAAAGGTCGTCAATTGATACTTACTTTTCTGTTTAACACTGTTAGATAAATATATAACTACATCCTGAATATCATCACAGTAGTAAATAGTTGAAGATTCGCTATGTAATCTTATAAACATGTTGGAGTAAAACTCATATACTTCGTTTTTATTACAAAATAAATATTGCAGATGCAAATATATCGCAGGAAGGGTGCTCAGCAGCACACCAATAATCCAACAAAATATAACTCCAATATTTAATCCTAATTTGCTCATCATCCATATTCCACCTATGGTTATAGTTATAGTAACTACAACTATTCCTTTAGCTGCAATAATCTGATTAATATTTCTTAGTTTGATGTTTCTCACCAATTTAGAATCTGTCACTCCCTTAATGATTGTTGGTAATCACTATTTCCTTCGCTTGTGCTGACCCAAAACTACCCACCTTCCTGCCTGCCTTGCTAACCACCACATTGCTCAACCATCGACATGACCCGCCTCTCGGAATCTGCCATCCATGCGTCACCGAGAAGTCATTCTTCGCAATACTGTCCTGCATCCGATACATTCCGCTAAATTACATGCAATTGTCCGTCTTTACTCGGAAAGATTAGTAGTAGAATCAGGTGCATGGAACAGGTTTGAGAAGAGGAAGTAGAGGATGGAGTAGAAGGATGAGTTACTACGACCCATATTACTTATTTATAGGTTTTATATGAAGCTCGTGAATCATTAGTTCAGCAGATTCATGAAACATAATGTGAATGAATCGAGCTTTATCTGTTTCCCACTTCACTTTACAATAAAGTAATACAGATAAGTAGAATCTAAGAAGTTCTTCGTCTTCTAATTCGGGAACCTGGAGATGAATTAAATATATATTTTGATGGTCAATCCAGGCTAAGTCAAGTAAACTATCAATCAAAGCATCCCAATTATCTCCACAATAGTCAGGAAAGAGTAGCTTTTTCTTCATCTCTAAAAATAGCTCTCTTTCACCAGTGACCGCATCAATGTACGCAACAAATATCTGAGAAGATTCATATTTTGGTATCTCGTTAAAGAACTCAAATTTTACTTGATTAGTCATGTTTACCTTATTCCAATAAATAAATAAATGATTAGCGATGAATTAAGCTACCATTTGTCCAGACAATTCGGAGAGTTCCCGCGTCATATTGCAGCGTATAGCTCGAGGCACTCACTGACCCGCCACAAATCCCGTCATCATTTCCCGTTGAGTAGCTGTAATTACGTCTAAAGCTCAGTTGCATACGTGCAGATGTATGCGCCAAAGATAGCATATTTCCGATGAGATAGTGGTCATAGCTTTGCGCGTGATCAGTATCGAATCTGAATTGTCCGTCTTTACTCGGAAACATTCGTAGTAGAATCAGGCGCGTGGAGTAGGTCTCAGAAGAGACTTTAGATACTGGCGTAGAAAGATTAGCTGATTGGTACCTATCAATGGAATACATGAAGATCAGTTAATTGGGTGCATTACCTACTACTACATTGCTATCGATTGTATTACTATCGCTATTCCACCCGTCTTTTTCACACAATATGAGTTTATACTTACTTTTATTGTATACTACTTTATATTGCAGGTGAAATTGTGCATATCCCCTTCCTGCTGAGTCACTGCTATAATCCGCATATACGGATACTTCTTCAATAGGAAGGGTAAATTGAGGAATAAGATATTTTTCAATTTTAGGAGGCAAAATTTTCCGTATTAAATTAAGATAGGCCCTTGAACTTATATTAGAATCAACTAGTTTAACAGCAATTTGGTATTCATATCTATTTGATACATTTTTAATTGGTTTAACATGATCTCTGTACGCTCTCATGTTATGTTCGATTTTCAACCAGCTCATTATATCTCTTTCTATAGGCTCTTCAGGTGGGCCGTCTTTCCCCATACAAGAGATCATTGCCAGGCATATTAGAGCTAAGAAAGCCTTGTTTATTACTCGCATAATTATGAATATATTGGTGATTTATGATTGTTTATACTCCGATTCCTGACTGCTTGGGCCTCGAACCTTTACTTTTTGTCTTGATCCTCCAGAGGATGTAGCGCGGTGAGAAGAATGGAGAAGTCATTGTTTAGTATTGCAATCGGTGCACATAATTCTCTTAGCCATTCCTTTCTCCATCATAATACTAAACCTTATAGTTCTTAGTTTTATCTCTACTTGTGTCAATCCCTTCCGCATCACATTTCCTTAGGCAATACGAATATAGTACGCATAGCTGATACTATTTTCCGAACTTAGCACCTGATATGATCATGAATCAGCTATTGGAGGAAATCAGGCGCTCCGTTCCCGTATTGTTTTCCGATACGCCCGGGCATCTCGGAGGTCTGTATGCACCTGCCCGCTATATATTATCCCTGGGGGGAAAGCGCCTTAGGCCGGTGCTGTGCCTCCTGGCTGCGGATATGCTCGGGACGGCTACGGAGTCGCGTGCGGATGCGATGAATGCGGCGCTGGCATTGGAGGTATTCCATAATTTTACGCTCGTCCATGATGATATTATGGATAATGCTTCGGAGCGCCGCGCCCAGCCGACGGTCCATACCCGATGGGACACCAATACGGCCATCCTCTCCGGGGATGTCATGCTTATTGAAGCCTATACGCTTTTGTGCAAAATCAATCCCGAGCGGCTTCTGCCTGCGCTCGATCTGTTCAACCGCATGGCGCGTATAGTCTGTGAGGGTCAGCAGCTGGATATGGACTATGCTTCCCGCGAGATGATCTCCGGGGAGCAGTATCTGGACATGATTTCCGCGAAAACTGCCGCCCTCATCGGAGCCTCGCTGGCCCTGGGTGCGCTGATAGCAGGAGCCTCAGCGGAAACGCAGGCACATATAGATCGATTCGGAACCGGAATCGGTATGGCCTTTCAGATACAGGATGATTTGCTGGACTGCTTCGGCAATAAGGCGGAGACCGGCAAGCGTACCGGCGGCGATATCATCGAAAATAAGAAGACGCTGCTGCCTATCCTTGCGCATGATTCGGCCTCGGCGGAGGATCGGGCTGCATTGCTCGGACTATATAGTGCATCGGAGTCTTCGTCCATGAGGCCGGAGCGCAAAATAGCCGAGGTGCTGGATTTATTTCGGAAGTATGAGGTAGAGCAGAAAGCGATTGCCATCAGGGATCAGTATATCGATGGCGCCTATGAGCATCTCGAAGCCATTGATATAGCTCCGCCGTATCGGGAGGTGCTGGCTACTTTAGGACGATCCATGCAGGAGCGGAAGGGATAGGTCAACCCCCTAAATCCTTGACTTATATAAACGAAAAAAGGGTAAGACGCCAATCTTACCCTTTCTCATTGCCAAAATATCAAAACTACAACTGCTGTCTGAAAAGATCAGACTCGAAAAAAACCGGAACACCGGGTGGCGTTCCTTAAATCTTATTTCAAAAATACGACCTGCCAAATGAGTCAGGAAGTAGAAAATTCTCAAAATCTTACGCGTTCAAATTTTATCTGCGATCATCTTTTAAGACTGATGTATCTGTTTTTATCTCAAACTGCCGAATTCCTTGAATCCGATGCTTTAGGCTGAAAACAGCGCTCTGTACGCTTATCCGGAGAGAGAGGTACAGGACGATGAGTATTTGGTTTTCCCTTCACCGTCCTATCTCTCATTGCCAAAATATAGTAAATACAAAGCCTATGAAAAAATATGATCTTTGAACCGCTATCCTCTTTTGGATGGCGTTGCTTAATTGCTGAAACAAAGATAGAATATCGATGCAGGGTACCTTCATGGAAAATTCCCGAAATCTTACGCTTTCAAATGCACGGCTGTCTGCACTTTTCTTTCTGATCAGATTTAAATCAATATCCAATGAATATAGAAGTAATTGAAATTCAAAGTTCTAACGATATGGATAAGGCTTTCCTTATCCGCGAGGAAGTCTTTGTGCAGGAGCAGCAGGTTGATCGGGAGCTGGAATATGACGAGTTCGAAGCTACATCCCGTCATTTCCTGGCCACAATTGCCGAGAGCGCTGATGGTGATCCGCTGCCTGCAGGTACCGCCCGCTTCCGCAGAACCGGACATGGAATCAAGCTCGAGCGTTTTGCTGTGCTGGAGCCTTTCCGGAACGCAGGCATCGGAGCTGCAATTCTGGCCTCGGTACTCGGTGCCGTTAAAACGATGCGCTATGCTGAGGATCAGGTATATCTCCATGCACAGATGAGCGCCATTCCCTTCTATGAGCGCTATGGATTTGAAGCCATCGGAGATGAGTTTGTAGAAGCTGATATCCGCCATCGAAAAATGATCTGGGCCGGATAAAGCCTTCTCTCCGCTATCTTTGTATGCAGGGCAGGATGTTTGCCCTGTCAGCTTAGTGCGAAAACGCAAATCAGTGATAAAGAACGTTAAAATACCCT
>JBBRLW010000213.1:0-4705 GCA_038231115.1 Bacteroidia bacterium | reverse complement strand
TACAACTTCCAGAGGAATTACGCTCTACCGTCCACCGTTTGCTGGAATTCTGGTAACAAATCCTAAGGAAAAAGCAGGAGTCATTGTTGGATGTGCGCCTTTTAAAGTTACTTTCAAAGACAACAGCAGATTCAATAATTCACGCAAATGGGATTTTGATGGCGATGGGGTCATTGATAATACTTCTGATTCGATCTATACCTTTACTTACACGAATCCCGGGACATATTCTGTTAAGATACAGGTATCTGCTCCAGGGGGATGTATGGACTCTACTTCGAAGGATAATTACATCGTAGTAAGAGAGCGTCCGAAGGCAATGCTTGGCTTAAGCACCACCAGCTCATGTCCTAATACTGCGGTTACTTTCTACGATAGCAGTAAAACCTCTGGCTCTACACTAATCTCGTCATGGATGTATGACTTTGGTGATACGACTACATCAACACAACAGAATCCGACGAAGTCTTATGCTTATGAAGGTATTAAGACGATCAATTTTAAAGTCGGGATTGCTTATAGCGATACTACCTGCTTTGACAGCACATCACGTCAGCTGACAATTTCATCCGGAACCAAGCCACTGACTCCTGTGATCAAGAGTGTATCAGTTGATACGGCAAATTCCACGAATGTGCTCATCCAGTGGATGCCATACAGCGGAAGCGGCTTTGATTTCCAGAACTATGAATTGACGAAGGTCAATTCCGGAGTGATATTTACTTCTACGTCTAAATCGGATGTTTCGTATCCGGATATAGATGCGACAAATAATACGAAGGCTTCGATATACTCCTACTTCCTTAAAGTGTATAACCCTTGCGGAAAGGTATCGGATGCTTCTGATATACATAATACAATTGAGCTTGTTGCTGCCAAAGGAACTGATCCTTCGGGTGCTCAGGGTGTGCAGCTTATCTGGAATAAATACAGAGGCTGGAATACAGCAGGTGGTGTCAAAGAATATCAGATTTACAGAAGAGATACAACGGCTCCGGCAGTTGGATTCAGCTATGCGATGATCGCAAAAACTTCGGACTCTATATTTTACGATACAGGCTTATGCTTCAAAACGTATGACTACTTTGTGAGAGCGGTTCAGACAAACGATAGTACCATCTATTCATTGTCTAATAAGTCATCCGCACAACCGGAGTACACTTTTCCTCCTAAAATGGTCATTAGATATGTGACTGTAAACGGAGCTATGCGTCCGCAATTGAAGTGGAACGTAAGCGCATCCCGCGTAGTAGTCAGATATGAGCTTGAGCGCAAAATGGCCAGTGAGACTGCTTTTGTTGCAGTGGCTCAGTTTGCTCCGAGTGTTACAGACTTTGTGGATAGCTCCAAACGGATCAATACCAGCACAGAATCGTATGTATATCGTATTCGTGCGATTGACCGTTGCGGATACAAATCGGACTACTCACATATTGCCACTACCGTATTGCTGACTGGAGCAATTGTGAAGGATGCCAATCCGGCGCGTGGAAATGATTTCGGATTTACATGGACTCCGTATGATAGCTTTGATGCAGGACTTTCCAATTACCTGCTGCAAATCAAGAATGGAAAAAGTATCTGGACAAATGTCAAGCAATATAATAGCGCGGCGACTGCCGAGGCTGGATTAGACTCCGCCTTTACTGACGTTGACTCGGCTTCCTGCTTCCGGATTGTAGCGCTGTCCAACCAGAGTGCGACTTTCCCGGCGGTAGTTGATTCGAGCATATCGAATATCGTATGCTTAGTGCTTCCATCCATGATTGAGGTGCCGAATGCCTTTACACCGAGAAGTTCCGCAGGGCTGAATGATACCTTTATTCCGGTATCTCTTTCTATCCTGAATACACTTGCTTCACGTCCTGAAGATTTACAGTACAGCTTCCAGATATATAACAGATGGGGTCAGCGTGTATTTGAAACAACGGACAAGCTGAAGGGCTGGGATGGTACCATTAGCGGAAGCGACGCTCCAGTGGATGTTTATCTGTGGGAAGTCAAGGCTTACGGATTAGACAAGAAACAGTATTTCCGTAATGGAACTGTAACGCTGCTGAAATAATAATCAGTACCTATTAAATACTAAAAAAGCCCCTGAAGTAATTCAGGGGCTTTTTTTATGAGCTTAGAGAGGCGGAATTTTGAGGAGGAAGTATCAGATGATATTGACTTCCATTTCGAGTGGTATGCCAAATCGCTCCTGAACAGATGCCTGAATAGTGCAGGCCAGCTGGTAGATATGTTCTCCCGATCCGCCGCCGTAATTGACGAGGACAAGCGCCTGATTTTTATGGACTCCAATGCTGCCCTGCGTGTATCCTTTCCATCCGAGCTGTTCAATGAGCCATCCGGCGGGGACCTTGATATGATCGGGATTTGGCACCGTATATCCCGATATATCAGGGAATTGTGCTTTCAGTCGGTTGAAATGTTCGAGGCTGATTTCCGGATTTTTGAAGAAGCTGCCGGCATTTCCGATGAGCTTTGGATCAGGGAGCTTTGATTGGCGTATCTGAATAACAGCACGGCTGATATCCGCTATAGTGGGATTGGTAATGTGCTGATCGTTGAGAACGTTCTGAATAGCTCCGTAGCTTATGCTAAGCTGACTTGGGGTTTGGCTCAGCCTGTATGTCACGGATGTGATGAAATACTGTCCGGCGAGCTCGGTTTTGAAGATGCTGGTTCGGTAAGCGAACTGGCATTCCATAGCGGAAAAGCGTCGCTCTTCTCCCGTAGCCAAATGGATCGTATCCACGTACAGTATGGTGTCCTTAACTTCTACTCCGTATGCTCCGATATTCTGGATAGGGCTGGCTCCAACGGTGCCCGGAACAAGGCTGAGGTTTTCGAATCCTGAAAGATTACGACTGACGGTTTCGAGGACGGTCTTGTGCCAATTTTCTCCGCTCGCGGCAGTTAGCAGAACGTGATCGGTTGCGGCAGCGAATTGTAGTCCGCTGAGGCAATTATGCAGCACAATTCCATCGAAGTGCCGGGTAAAGAGGATATTGCTTCCGCCACCGAGTACGAGGACGGGATACCATTTGAGAAGCTCGGTTTCATGGATAAGGTAGCGCAGATCATCTACCGATTTGATTTGGCAGTAGAAGCGGCATTTGATGTCCATGCCGAAGGTATTAAGCTCAGCCAGTGATACATTCTCATGGATTTCCGGAGCGGATGGCATCGTCGGGGGGGATGTGTTAAGGCTAATTTTTGTCGTCAGAATTGGCCTGATAATCCTCGTGCTGGTCATTGGAAGACTGGGGCTGTGCATTAAGCTCTTTGAAGATTTTGTCCATTTTTTCGACGTAATCCATCGTATCATCATAATAGAACTCAATCTCGGGGATTTTCCGGACGAGGTCTTTGATTTGAGCGGCGAGCATGGTTCGGATCTCCTTTTTGTGTGCCTGCACTTTGGCCACAATTTCCTGTGGATTGGGCTGATTCAGCAGGCTCAGATATACTTTGACATAGCTGAGATCGGGGGAGACCCTGATATTGGTGACTCCGATGTAGGGGACATCAAACATCTGCCGAGATTCGCGCAGAAATATATCCCCAAGGTATCGCTGAAGCTCGCGCGAGAACTTCGCCTGACGTTTACTGTCCATGCAGCAAATTTAGCTATTAGATTGTGGCTTCTGCTACCTGATCCAGATTGGCTTCTTTGAGGAAGCTGCGGTAAAAGCGAAATAGTCCGGTACACAGGTATCCGGAGTATGTTTTGAGGTCGCGGGCTTTGGCGTCATATATTTCTTCGGAGCCTGCCTTGACCATTTCCTCGAAGGTTTTTGCAGCTGTTGATGCTGTCCGGAAGGGAAGCTGGCTGTATTCGATCTTCATTGGGACGCGAAATATGCGGATGAGATCATGGAGGGTCATGTCTTTGTGCATTTCCGGATGCCAGCATTGTTTCTGCTCAAAATAGATCTCGAGGGCGTGATAGGTAGCGACCATTTTCCGGATATTGGGGTATAGGAGATCGGGAAAGAGGTTGAGCATTTGGCGCAGCTCGTCCATTTCAGATTTGGCAAAGAGCGTCATGGTCTGGCAAACGCCTCCGAGGGCTATTTCGAGCGCATCCAGGAAATGATCGGGACGGTAGGTGTCCTCTTCCCAGAGATAGCTGTGTAGCTGAGGCGTGCCCTGCTCATGTCCGGAGCATGTAATCACCGAGAACTGATAGAGCTGGGTCTGGTAGGGCTTCATTCCTTTAATGATGGGAACGGGAAGCCTGGCCATACTCATCTGAATAAATGCGAGGGGGCATTCTTTGTCGAGAAGTCCGATGCGGATGGTGTCCCGTTCAAAGTACATAGTGCCGGTCTCGAGAGCTTCGCGCTGTATGCGTGCTTTGATGGACATTTTATAATTCCATTCTAATTGGGTCGTTACTATTTTTCCCTGGTTATAGAGCTGCCAGATGAGATCCTCTCCAAGCTCCGTCAGCTCAAAAATGGAAGGCTTCTCTATGTGCCTGCGGCAATATCCCTGGAAGCTGCATGGGTACGGCTCGAGGCAGTGTGGGCTTATGGGCACAACAGGCTCAATTCCTCCGCTGAGGGTAGCTCGGGCTGTGATCAGGCCTGATTCAATAAGCGGCAGGCGCTGCCGGATTTGATCCATAACACTGATCCGCTTGAAAAGAAGCTGAGGATCAGGCTCATTGGTAGTCAGTACATAGTCACGGTTG
>JBBRLW010000212.1:0-4760 GCA_038231115.1 Bacteroidia bacterium | reverse complement strand
TGATGTGCATCAGGGGCTTTTTTATGAATTAAAGGGCAAAAAAATCCCCGCAGACAATTTGCCTGCGGGGATTGCTTATATAGTATTCTGATTATGTGCTTAGGATACCTGAGCTACAGAAAAATTAGCGCTATGCGTACGTTGAACAGTCAATACCGGAATTGATGAATGATTCACCATCTGCTGGGCGTAAGGCCCTACAAAAGCATTTCCCAAGGCTGTTTCCTGCTCAGTCATGATGCAGATGAGGTCAGCATTGACTTTGGCGGCGTATTCAATCGTAATATCGGTAACATTGTTTCCAACAACCATCTCGTATGTATTGGCTACTCCTTGGTCATCTAGGAACTGCTGCGTCTGTGCGGCATAATTTTTCAGCTTTCTTACAAACTCTTCCATTTCGTCCGAACAGGTTGCCAGGACGTGTACCGTTGCACCGAAGCATTTGGCAAGCTCTGCGGCAAACGGAACTTTCTCGCGTGTGGCGATAGAAGTATCTATAGGAAGTATGATGTTATCAATCCCTGTTTTGATATGCGTACTGCGCATAGTCATCACCGGACAGCTTGCATCTGATACTACTTTATAGGCATTGCTTCCCATCCAGTATTCTTCGAATCCGGATATTCCATGCGTCCCCATAATAATCAGATAGGCTTCAACTTCTTCTGCGAACCTGGTGATTTCATCTACCACTTTCCCCTGACGCACGTGCGTGTGGATACTGGCTTCCATAGAACCCGCTTCACGGAGCATCTCGGACATTTTCTCCTGGATAAATTCTTCCGTTTCAATAGGTTTCGGATCACCGAAGAGGCCTCCGCCTTTCAGTTTATTGACGTGTAGGATATGAATCTCGGCTCCAAGGCATCTTCCGATGTAAACCGCTTCTTTCAAGGCCTGAATCGAATGGGCGGAAAAATCCACCGGGACTACTAATTTTCTCATATATAGTTCAAAGATATTGCTCTAATTCTTCGCAAGTTTAGCTATAATCGTCCTATTTGGAAAATAAAATATTTTGGCGTATCTTTATGTAAACAATTAATGAAGGAAAACACGGATAACAGCGGCATGCATACCCTCGAAGTAATGAGTGCGCTGGAAAAAGATAAGGATCGTGAATTACGCCCCTCAGACTTTGCGGACTTCACAGGGCAGGAACAGATCCTTGATAATCTGAGGATATTTGTTCGTGCGGCCATTCAGCGCGGAGAGTCACTGGATCATGTTCTGCTGCACGGCCCTCCCGGGCTGGGCAAGACCACACTGGCCTATATCATAGCCAATGAGCTGGGCGTAAGCATCAAAACAACCTCAGGCCCTGTACTCGATAAGCCGGGGAATCTGGCAGGTCTGCTTACAAATCTGGAAAAGGGCGATGTCCTTTTTATAGACGAGATACACCGGCTTAATCCGATTGTAGAAGAGTACCTGTACTCTGCTTTAGAGGATTGCAAAATTGATATTATGCTGGAGTCGGGCCCGAATGCACGATCCATTCAGATTGCATTGAATCCTTTTACATTGGTAGGGGCTACAACGCGCTCCGGACTACTAACTGCTCCTTTGAGAGCACGGTTTGGAATCACACTCCGTTTGGAGTATTACACGGCTGCCGTGCTGCAGACTATCATATTACGCGCAGCTACTATATTAAAAGTCACGATTGATTATGATGCCTCCTATGAGATTGCCAAGCGCTCCCGAGGGACGCCGCGTATAGCCAATGCATTGCTCAGGAGAGTCAGAGATTTTGCCCAGATTAAGGGTTCCGGACATATTGATCTTGAAATAGCACGCTACTCTCTGAAGGCTCTCAATGTTGATGAGCACGGTCTGGATGAAATGGATAACAAGATTCTATCCGCCATTATCCAGAAGTTTTCCGGAGGCCCTGTCGGGATTTCTACCATAGCTACAGCTGTTGGTGAAGAAAGTGGTACAATTGAAGAAGTTTATGAGCCTTATCTGATTCTGGAAGGATACCTCAAGCGCACACCACGCGGGAGAGAAGCTACGGAAAAGGCCTATCGCCATTTGGGAATCGTGTATAGCCAGCCGGGGACTCCGCTGTTTCAGTCGTGGGAGCAAAGCTCCTGATAGATCATGAGTATTCCCCAATCAGAATATACAAGCTATATCAAAGCCGAAGCAAAACGCCTCGGCTTTTCGTTTTGTGGGATATCAAAAGCCGATTTTCTTGCGGAGGAAGCTCCACTATTGGAGAAATGGCTGAGCCAGAGTATGCACGGCGAAATGAGGTATATGGAAAATCACTTTGATAAGCGCCTCGATCCCCGTAAGCTGGTGGAAGGTGCAAAGAGTGTTATATCCGTGCTATATAACTATTTTCCTGAAAACGAGATATTTACTAATGCCGAATTTAAAATATCCAAATATGCTTATGGAAAAGATTATCACGAAGTAATTCGGGAGAAGCTCAGGGAACTGCTCTACAGTATCCAAACGCAAATCGGAGAAGTGCAGGGTAGGGGATTTGTGGATTCAGCTCCGGTCATGGACAAAGCCTGGGCAAAAAGAGCAGGCTTGGGATGGATCGGCAAGAATGCCAATCTGATCAATAAGCAGCAGGGATCATTTTTCTTTATAGCCAATCTGATTATAGATGTAGAGCTGGACACTGATCAGCCATTACGGGATTATTGTGGTACCTGTACCCGATGTATAGATGCCTGTCCTACGGATGCTATTGTTGCTCCGCAGGTGGTGGATGGAAGCAAGTGTATTTCCTATTTTACCATAGAGCTGAAGGATAGTATCCCATTGAATTTTACAGATAAGCTGGACAGCTGGATATTCGGATGCGATGTTTGCCAGGATGTCTGCCCATGGAATCGGTTTTCAAAAGCGCATCAGGAGCCGTCATTTGAACCGAACAGTATGCTGAGCTCAATGTCAGGAAATGACTGGATTGAGCTAAGCGAAGAGGTATTTCAGGATATGTTCAGAGGCTCTGCAGTCAAGCGGACTAAATTTGCCGGACTGAAGCGAAATATTGCGGCGGCACGCTAAAAGCTGATTTTACCGGCAGATGTTCCTCAAAAATATTGAACAAAGGTTTTGCAGATATTGAAATCCGTTATACCTTTGCACTTCCAATTTTTGCGAGCACTATGCTTGCGAAGAAGGATTATTTTCTATAAAGTTTAGGTCATGCAGCTTGATGTATTAAATATCAGAGGAGAGAAAACGGGTCGTTCCGTGGAGCTTTCTGATAGCGTGTTCGGGATCGCCCCGAACGACCACGTCATTTACCTCGACGTGAAACAGTATATGAACAATTGGCGTCAAGGGACGTCCAAAGCAAAAAACAGGAACGAGATTAAAGGTTCCACACGTAAGCTCCGCAAGCAAAAAGGCGGTGGAGGTGCACGTGTCGGATCCATTAAGAGTCCGATATTTCGTGGAGGAGGCCGTATTCACGGACCTCAGCCAAGAGATTATAGTTTTAAGCTGAATAAAAAGGTGAAAGTGCTGGCACGTCGTTCTGCGCTATCCTATAAAACGCAGGATAATGCCCTGATGGTCATTGAAGATTTCAATCTCGATGCACCAAAAACAAAGGATTTTATCAACATCCTCAAAGCATTTAACCTCAACGAGAAGAAATCCATCTTCGTCATTGATTCTAACGAGCAGCGTACCAATATCCTGAAATCTGCCGGAAACATTCCGCACACAGCAGTAATTCACTCAGGGAATGTAAATACATACCTTGTTCTCAACTCTAATGCAGTTGTGATCATGGAAAGCGCCATTCAACCATTAACTGACATTCTGGCCTAAGCAATGAGTATCCTCAAGAAGCCTCTGATTACAGAGAAATATACCAAGATCGGCGAGAAGCTGAACGTTTACGCCTTCATGGTGGATAAGCGTGCAACCAAAGAGGAAATCCGTGACGAGATTGAGAAAGTATATGAAGTCAGCGTTGCTGGCGTCCGTACGATGATCTACGCAGGAAGAACTCGTAACAGAATGACAAAAAGCCGTTACGTCACCGGAAAAACAGTTGCTTTCAAGAAGGCAATTGTGACTCTGAAAGACGGTGAAACTATTGATTTTTACGGTAACACTAATCAGGAATAAGCCATGGCAACTAAGAGATTAAGTCCGATTACGCCAGGAAGGCGCTTTGCAGTCCTCAATACTTATGAGGAAATTACGACCAACCGTCCTGAGAAAAGCCTGTTAGCGCCGATTAAGAGATCAGGTGGAAGAAATGATACTGGTAAAATGACGATGCGCTACCTCGGTGGCGGTCACAAAAAGACCTATCGTATTATTGATTTCAAGAGAGATAAATTCAATATCCCTGCTACTGTTAAGACGATTGAGTACGATCCAAACCGTACCTGCTTCATCGCATTGGTGTATTACGCTGATGGCGAGAAAAGATATATCATCGCTCCTGAAAATATAAAAGTAGGACAGGTAATTGTTTCAGGCGAAAGTGTGGCTCCGGAAATCGGAAATACGCTTAAGCTACAATTTATCCCTATTGGTACTATTGTACATAATATAGAGATGCAGCCCGGCAAAGGCGGAGTTCTGGCGCGTAGCGCAGGAACATACGCTCAGCTTTTGGCTCGTGATGGTAAATATGCTATTATGCGTATGCCATCCGGAGAAACGCGTCAGGTACTGATTACCTGCTTTGCAACGATCGGAACGGTTTCCAATGGAGACCACGCTCTCATCAAACATGGTAAAGCAGGACGCAAGCGCTGGTTGGG
>JBBRLW010000211.1:0-4766 GCA_038231115.1 Bacteroidia bacterium | reverse complement strand
CGACGTATCCCTTTGCAAGATTAATATCAGCACCTACACCACCATATTTCTGGAAAGGATCAAAATCCAGATCCGGACTTTCGAGTACTTCGATGGCCAGATCAATTGATGGGCAGCCTGGGACAAATACCGTTTTCGGATCTTCGCCCATTTTAATCAGTCGGTTTGCGGCGGATTGGCTTGATGGAAGATGTATATCAGCCAGCTTGGATACAGCATGCCGGACTTTCTCATCTATATTTCCAGTTACTTCTCCACCCTGTACGTGTGCCAACGGGATATTCATATACGATGCTGCAATGGCGGTAGCCATTGTCTCAAAACGATCTGCTACCGTTACTACCACATCAGGATTTAAATTATAGAATACCGTTGCCAGCTCCATAACCCCCAATCCGGTAGTTTTAGCCATTGAAGCCGGATTTTCACCTTCCAATACCATAAAAACCTTGGAAGTGATTTTAAAGCCATCCTTCTCAATATACTGAGAAGCCGTGCCGTAACGGTCAAGTAGTGCCGATGCAGCAACTACCAGTTGAAGTTCAAGATCCGGATGCTCATCTATAGCTTTGAGCGCCGTTTTGATCCGGCTATATGAAGGGCGCGCCGTAATGACTACGCATACTTTTCTTTTATTGCTCATTCGTATCAGTCAAATCCTCTTCGGACAGAAAATAATTATAAGTTAGTGATTTGTTCAGCTTACGTCCCAAAATATCTTTGTATCGGGAAGCTGGAATACCTATCCCGGGCTTTTTATAGCCGAGGTGCTTTTCCTCTATGATTGTGCCTTCGTCAAGATCCTGTGCCAGTACAACACTCTTGTTGAAGAGTTTCCGGAGCGGCTCCATGGTTGCGGCCATATCGTTTTTCTCCACTGGAGAAGCCTTCATAGTCTCTATATATCTGATTCCTTCTACCACAGTTTTCAGCTCCTCAAAAGTCAGCGAAGCTATGACATCCGGACCAAACATGTGTTTAGAAAATGTTACATGTAGCTCGAGTACATCCATTCCCAAAGCAGCTGCAGCAAGAGGCGGAAAAATGGATCCGCTATGGTCTGACAGACCGACTTTACACTCGTAGCGCTGACGGTAAAAGTCAAGCATATTAAGACCTACTTTTTCCGGAGGTGTAGGATAGGAAGAAGTACACTGAAATACAACGTGCTCGATGTCAAGACTTTTTACCTGATTTACAAGACGATCTACTTCATCCAGATCACTCATCCCTGATGAAATCAGGATCGGTTTCCTGGTAGCAAGAATCTTCTCAAGCATGGGATAGTTTGTGAGTTCTCCTGATGCAATTTTCCAGGCATCCATGTTGATGGATTCGAGCAGATCTACCGCTTCATTGGAAAAAGGTGAGCTTAAAAAGATTAGACCTTTATCTTCCGCATGCTGCTTCAATCCAGCCCACTGCTCGGGAGTAAATTCCATGCGTTTCCAATAGTCGAAACGGGTAACATCCTGGAGGGAGAATTTTACACGCCATTGCTCCTGCATCGTGCTCTCAGCTTCTGCAATATGCGTCTGAAACTTTATGGCATCTGCACCTGATTCAGCGGCGGCATCAATAAATGCATGAGCTATGCCTAAGCTTCCATCATGTGCCTGAGCTACTTCTGCAATTATGAAGCATTTACCGCTCTGGAGAATTTCTAATACTTTGTTTTTCATTTGATCTAAAGTATATCGGCGAGCTTCTGCTCCGTAGCGTTAAAATACATCAGTCCACTTAACAGTATGAAACAGGAACTGATAAATCCTGAAATCAACAGCGGATTAATGTCCATCTGAGATTGGCCAAATCCTGCTCTGAAACATTCTATGACCCCCACCATAGGGAACAATCCGTATAAAAAAGCAGCCATTTTAAAGCCTGCCTGCTCGTTCAAATAACTGATGACCCGGGCTGTAGAATAGACTACGGGAGATAGAAACATAATCATTTGCAGGAGATATCCTATTGCAAAGCGGATATCTCTAAAGCGGGCGCTGAGCGCTGCCGTCCATAGTGAAAATCCTGCACTTACAAGGATCAAATTTACAACGCCAAAAGGTATGAATAAGAATCGGATGTCAGGCAAAACACCGACTACCAGACTAAATACGAGAAGAAAAGCGAAGCTGATTGTGAAATCAAGCAGTTTAGAGGCAACCGGAGTTAGTGGGATAAAAATACGCGGGAAATACACCTTCGTAATTACATTTCTCTGGACAAACAGGCTTGAAGCGGCATTGGATACACTTTGTGAAAAATATGCCCAGGGAACAAGTGCGGATAGAAAGAATATGGATAATTCTTTTCCGTTCGTAGTGCTATTTTGAAACTTCCCAAAAACCAGAGTAAAGATTAGCATACTCAGCAGCGGATTCAGTAATGCCCAAAGAACTCCGAGTGAGGAGTTTCTGTAGAGTACGCTGATATCCCTTTTCACCATCAGGATAAAAAGCTCCCGATACGCTTTGACTGAAGAAAGATCTATAAGCCTGCGTTTGGAAACAGGTTCAATAACCTGAAAATCTTGATGTCGTGTATTATAAGGGTTGGTAGATTGATTCATTTTTTCGAAATACATCTTAAATTACGCCGACAGCCGTAAAGAAATCTTCAAGGCGTTTCTGAGTGGTATGTTCAGCCTGAGCACGTTTCCACGCGGCAAGGGCAATCTCTTTACGAAGATTCTCATTTTTAAGATAGAAATGCGTCTTGTCAATACATTCTTTAGTATCGGCAAAGAAAATGACTTCCTTTTCCGGCTCAAAAAATTCTTCCAGTTCCGGATTAATTTCAGAGAGATAGAAACCTCCGGCCATAGGAATCTCAAAGTCTCTCAGCCTTACCTGGCGGATGGGAACCGCATCCAAATGCGTGTTTCCGCAGATAGAGAAGCCGAGATTTATTTTGCTCTGATTGAAAATGTTAACCATTTCCTCATCTGAAACGAATCCATGCAAATTGTCAAAAGAAGGATTTAATTTCCCCATTATTTTACGCAGCCATTCCTCTGGCAAGTTTGCGCGTCCTGTTTTGGAAGAAATCCATTTCTCTCCAAAAGCATGTATATCAATATTTTGATTATAAAGTACCCGTATATAGTCGAATCGATTGGCGTACCGTCCCCCTATGAATGTAATATCATATTCAGAAGGCAGGACTTTTCGCTGATAAATACGTGGATTTGCAGATTCCTGAAAATGGTAGGGATTTGCACCAGCTGCCGTGTATGACTCGAGCATGAACTTCTCCGGAACCAGACAGTAATCAAAGTGTGGAGCAATATCCTCCACCAGATAAAACTGATAGGAAGCATTACAGAACCAGTTGACAGTCATTATACCCATGTTCCTGATTTCATCGATTACTTCGGGATAGCAATAGCTCGAAGCAAAATAGCTGAAAAAAATGTCAACTCCCTTATGAGTATGAGCTTCCTTTATCTCGTTAAGCAATAAGGTTGAGATTTTCTCTTTTTCATTGCTAATGAATTGCTGATTTTTTTCAATGATGAAGTCCTGATGCAATGACATGGGAAACAGATCATGGGAGAATCTGGTAATTTCAGAACTTACATCCATGAGTGGGAGGTACAGGTTATTATACCATGTCCGTGACTCAGGCGAGTGATTTCCC
Organism: Bacteroidia bacterium; assembly: GCA_038231115.1. Taxonomy (GTDB): domain Bacteria; phylum Bacteroidota; class Bacteroidia; order CAILMK01; family CAILMK01; genus JBBRLW01. The sequence continues at coordinate 1,127 of JBBRLW010000211.1, read as the reverse complement.
TGGTCATGAGAAGCATAAAATATCTTAGGCTGCTTCTTCATTTTTGATCTGCCAGTTTAACAGGGGACGCAAAATGGAATCAGGAAAACTCCCCCGCTGAATATTATTGAATCCCTTGAAATTGACTTTAAAGCTGAGGCAATTTCGGAAGATTAGGTGTTCTGTATCCGGATTGATCAGCTCTACTGTAACTATAAAAGATCTGGATCCGAATGTATTGGGAGGAATTACTACGGTAGCTTGATATGTGCCCTGTTGAATGGTCGGGAAAGCATGCGTGAAGTCAGATGAGTCAGAAATCTGTGTATTCAGAATACTGAGATGATCATTATCGCTGAGATTGATCAAAAGGCGGAAATCTCTAATTCGCGTATAGATTGAAAAATAAACCTGAACCGTAATAGCTTCATCTGAATAGTATTCTACCTGTTGTCCGCCTGAATCATTCTGTATGGATATTTTGCTGCAATCCACAGTTTTTCCCGGAATATGCTCAAACCTTTCCAGAGTATTGTTGAGTTCTGGCTGCTGAATGCTCGCCCTGGAATCAGAGTCATGGTTGAGATAAGCAGATATAACCTCCGTAGCATTGCCATCCAGTTTTATTTGTCCCCTGTCAAGCCAGATTACTCTTTTACACAGGCTTTTAATAGCCGCCATATTATGACTAACGAAAATGATTGTCCTGCCTGATCCAGATGCTTCGGACATTTTTGCGAGGCACTTCTTCTGAAAATCCGCGTCACCTACTGCAAGGACTTCATCCACAAACAGGATATCTGCTTTTAGAAAGGCAGCTACCGCAAATGCGAGCCGGACTTTCATTCCGCTACTATATTTCTTTACCTGCTGATCAAGATACTCTCCTATTCCGGCGAATTCAATTATTTCAGCCAGATGCCCGATAATCTGATTCTTTTTCAGGCCAAGCAGAGAACCATTCATGAAGATGTTTTCCCTGCCAGTCAGGTCAGGGTGGAATCCTGTACCTACCTCAAGCAAGCTGCCAACGGATCCCTGCAGATACACTTTTCCTCCGCTGGGTGGAGTAATGCGGGATAAAACTTTGAGAAGAGTACTTTTACCTGCTCCATTATGCCCGATAATTCCTACTATCTCGCCCCTTG
>JBBRLW010000210.1:0-4766 GCA_038231115.1 Bacteroidia bacterium | reverse complement strand
TTCTGGTTTCGGCTTTAGTCATCACCTATCTTTTTTTAGCTGATCCCTTACAGCTCAATATCGGGGAAAGTATCGGGGAAATTATAAAAGGAAAGTATAGTCAGGTAATTTTTTCTGATGTGAAAAGTCCGCTTTTTTTCTGGAAACAGTTCATCAGCGGAATTTTCATTACCGTAGCCATGACCGGACTGGATCAGGATCTGATGCAGAAAAACCTTACCTGCAAAAATCTTCGGGAAGCACAGAAGAATATGCTGAGCTTCAGCGTGATCTTTATGGCTGTAATCCTGCTGTTTCTCGGATTGGGCGCACTGATGTATATGTATGCCGAAGCCCATCATATTATAATCCCTAAAAAAACGGATGAGCTATTTCCCATGCTGGCGGTACAGTATTTCCCGCCGGTTATTGCATTTACCTTCATTATCGGTTTGACTGCGGCAGCTTTTGCCAGCGCTGACTCCGCCCTGACAGCCCTCACGACATCCTTTTGCATTGATTTCCTTAAAATGGATGAGAATGATACTAAAGACTCTATTAGAAGACGTTATCAGGTACATATCGGATTCTCCGTCCTGATTGTGCTTTGCATTTACGGGTTTAAGCTGTTTAATAGCGAAAGCATTATCACTACTATCTTCAAAATAGCAGGATATACATACGGGCCGTTATTGGGACTATTCAGCTTTGGGATTTTATCCCGTAAAATGCCTTCCGCAAGAGTGCTTGTAATGATCTGCCTGCTGTCTCCCTTAATCACATATTTACTCGAGTATCTCATCAATACTTACAGCGGAGGATACAAGGTCGGGTTTGAAAGCCTGATCATAAACGCATCGATTGTATTTGTAGTCCTTAATTTTACATCCTTAAAGCAGCCGGAATTAGCCGGAAATTAAAGATGAGCAAGCGTTTCAGACATATAGGATTTATTATATCAGGCCTTTTGATACTGGGTTTTCAGAATGCCCATGCACAGAAAAAAACAGACGTTGAAGAGCAGAAACCTGTTCAGCAGGAAGATAAGGGGAAGTTTGAACGGACGAATAAATCCTGGGCAGTCGGCATCAGAGGAGGCTACGCACAGGTCAATGGAGATATTAGCTCAACAGGGGGATACACGTACGGACTGGGAGTCAGGCGGGCATTGGGGAATAGCTTTTCCCTCCGCGTTCAATATGACAGGGGGACAACTTATGGCCTCGATTATCATGGCACTCCGGGAACGAGCCTGCAGTTCAATAATGCCGTAAATGGAAACTCCGGCGCTGCTAAAAACTACTATTCCGGTGGCGAGCGCTATTTCGGGAATTACCGGACAAGCTTCAATTCAGTTCAGTTTCAGGGAATCCTGAACCTGAACAATATCAATTTTGAAATAGAAGAGCCTAAATGGAATTTCTATCTGCTGGGCGGAGTCGGAATTATGCTGTATAATCCGACGATTGACGCGCTGGATGCCAATGGGAATCGTTATAAGTACAGCAGCCTCGGCGATGTAAATAAAGGCGCTTCTTCATCAGATGTCAAAAGTCAGGTAAAAAACCTGCTGGATGGAAATTATGAATCTACTGGAGATATAGACCCAGGCAGTCCTACGCTGCTTGGAAATTATTACACGCTTGCTATCAGCGGCGGTGTCGGTATTGAACGGAAGCTCAGCCAAAAATTCAGTATTGCTGCCGAGGCCAATTACTTTGTAACCAACAGCCGACAGTTGGACGGCTCAAGGATAAATAACTCAGGAGCTATCAGCGGAAGCGACGGATTCTTTGTAGCTACCATAGGACTCAATTATCGTCTGGGTAATACAGAGAATACCTATTGGTTCAGCAATCCGGTCAGGCTTTCCTCCAACTCTTTGATGAACAGCAAAAAATCCATGATGGTTGTGAACAAGGACGTTCAGAACAATAATGAGCTACGTGAAAAAGTAGATCAGATTTTCATGGGACTGACGGCAATTCAGACTGATAATGACAGCGATGGGGTCAGCGACTACTTCGACAAAGAACCGAATACACCTCATACGGCCATTGTGGATGGTGCAGGGAGAACAATCTTCTTCCGTGATGAGGATGATAATCTGGTATTTTCAGATCCAAATAAAACCGGAGCTGGTGGCAATAGCAAATTCGATCCGCAGGGTACAGGCTATAGCAGCGCCGCAAACGGGAGTCCGGTAAAAAAGCTGAATGATGGCCGTATCTACGAGAAAGCACCCGATGGGGCACAGGTGGAAACTGTGTCCGGAGGCAAGAAATTCAGGAAAGCGGCATCCGGAAAAACATACGCGGTAAAGCAGGACGGATCAGAACAGGAATTTGATCTTAATGAGCCATCGGAGGGTGGAGCCAAAAGCTTCCGCGACAAGTTTGGTAATACCATCAAGACTTTCCCGAGCGGACTCCGCTATAAAACGACAAAAGATGGTACGGTCTTCAAGACCTACCCGGATGGGACAACCTATAAAAAGACACCTGAGGGAAGAATATACCTTGTAGGGAATGATATATCCAATGATGGAGAGGTGGATTTCCTCGAAAAAGCGCCCAAGGGTACCACGTTCAGAACGGATGAGGAAGGGACAAAATATCAACAATATCCTGACGGGACTCGGATAAAAACTGCATCCGATGGCAGCATATATAAGACTTATCCGGATGGCAGTACCTATCTGAGAACGCCGGATGGTCGGGTTACGCGTATTAAGACAGACAAAGAAACCGGAGAACAGGAGCTTGACTTCCGCGATGCAGAGCCGAATCCACGCCCCAGCGGATCTCAGAAAACAGCTTTCAATGCCGGAGACCGGAATAATAAAACCGTTTTCCAGAAGAATGGCTCAGCTAATTCCCTGAACCAGAGCAGTACCGCCGGAGTTAACTCCGCCATTGGTTTTCTTCCCGCTATATTTTTTGATACGGATAAGTTTAATGTCAAGCAGAACTACTATCCGGAGCTGTTTATGGTCGCCGAAGCCCTGCGTACCCATCCGGAGGTCAGAATGAAGGTAATAGGTCACTGCGATACCCGCTCATCGGAGGAGCATAATCAGGTACTGGGGATGAATCGCGCCAAGACGGTGGTGTATGTATTGAATCGGTATTTTGGTGTACCTGAAGGTCAGTTGATTACAGAGACAAAGGGAGAGGTTGATCCCTTGGTCAATATGGACAATATTGATGCACTGGCCGCCAACCGAAGAGTCCAGTTTGAGGTGGTTTCAGGAAATCTTTATACTGCACCGAACAGCCAGAATCAGAAGAAGCTGCGAAGCGCTACCTCTGCCCCTGAAGGAGGCATGTACAGTCCGGTAGATAAATCTACTCCATTGCCTGATCCTAAAGCGAAGTAGCAGTTATCTGCCGATATGCATCGAAAAGCACGATTCCGGCGGCTACGGAGACATTCAGTGAGTGCTTAATCCCATGTTGGGGGATTTCAATGATCGTATCCGAAGCATGTAGAAATTCCCCGGATACGCCATCCACTTCATTTCCTAAAACGAATGCGTATCTGCCTGTTTTATTGAAAGTAAAGTCAGTGAGCCTAAGCGATGTGCTGGTTTGCTCAAGGGAAATAATCTGAAATTTTTCGCCTTGAAGATGGTCAATAACAGGTTGAGCATCAGTGAAATATTCCCAGACAACGCTTTCGGTAGCACCGAGGGCCGTTTTATAGATCTCCCGATGCGGAGGCTGCGCTGTTATTCCGCAGAGGATAATTTTTTCGATCATAAAAGCATCGCAGGTACGGAATACTGATCCAATATTGCTCATACTCCGGATATTGTCGAGCACAACGATGATAGAAAGCTTGTCCGATTGGACATAAGACTCCAGCGTAGGACGGTTGAGTTCATCGAGCTTCAGCTTTTTCATAGAGGTAAACGTTAAATTTGAAGGTTTATCAGGATACTTTTTGAGCCAGTCCCTACCATCCAAAGAAACTCCGCTGATGCGGCAGTATAACAAAGTTAAGGCAGAGCATCCTGATGCTATTTTACTTTTCCGTGTTGGGGATTTTTACGAGACCTTTGGTGACGATGCCGTTACCGTATCCCGACTGTTGGGAATTACACTGACCAAGCGGGGAGCAGGATCCGCCTCAGAAATTCCTTTAGCGGGCTTCCCCTATCACAGTCTGGATACCTATCTGCCGAGGCTCGTCACGGCGGGACAGCGCATTGCCATCTGCGAACAGCTGGAAGATCCCAAACTCACAAAAAACATCGTTGATCGCGGGGTTACCGAGCTTATCACGCCAGGCACTACATTCAGCGATAAGGCATTGGATCATAATTCCAATAATTACCTTGCCTCTGTGTACTTTACGCGGATGCGGGCAGGTCTTGCATTGCTCGACCTCAGCACGGGCAGCTTTTTGTGCACCGAGGGCAGCGAGAGCTATATTGACCATATCCTTGAAACCTATCAGCCCAGCGAGATTGTTTATTCCAAATCACAGCATCAGCTGATTGAGGATAAATTCAGAGAACAGTACTACACCTTTCAGTTAGAAGATTATTTATTCTCCCGCAGCTTTGGATATGACAAGCTCAAGGAACACTTCCGCACTCACAATCTGAAAGGATTTGGAATAGAAGATTTCGAGGAAGGGATTGCCGCAGCCGGTGCAGTGATCCATTACCTGGAGCTAAACAAGCATAGCAGACTTCCACATATAACACGAATCAGTAGGATAGACCGTGACAGCTTCGTCTGGTTAGATAGATTCACCATCCGCAATCTGGAACTGACTGA